>NZ_JACBXC010000771.1 GCF_013870535.1 Streptomyces phytophilus
CGGTGCCCCCTGGTTCCCGCCGGCGGTGCCCGGCTTGTAGTCGGCGAAGAAGTCCCACCAGGCCCGGTCCACAGAGTTCGGGTCCTGGAGGTACTGCTGGTAGATCTCGTCGACGAGCCACTCGTTGGGACCGAAGGCGGCAGCAGGGTCCCGGCCCTGGCTGGGCTCTTCGGTACGGACGCTCGACGAGCTGCTCTTAGGGGACTGTGACGACACGGCGGCAACCGCCCTCTTCCGCTTCACAAGGTGATGGACAGCGGAAAACAAGGCTACGCCCCCCGAGCTGGTACGTGCAGGCCGCACCCGCCGGAGGTCGCGTAAGTCACAATGCGAACGTGGTTTGGACCCCGGATTTGGCGGGAAATCAAGAGAGTTTGCCTGCGTTCGGCATGGGGGCAGCAGGGCGGTGGCGCCGCGTCCCGTCCTCGTACCGGGCCGTTCACCGGCTGCGCTGTGCTCTGCCGCGGACGTTCCCGCGCTCGGGCAAGGTCAAGTGTAGGTCAAGTGCCGAACGAGCGTTAACCCGGAAGAGTGAGCTTGATCCGGCAGCCGCGGGGTGATTCGGCCACTCCGATCCGGCCGCCGTGCAGATCCACCGCCCAGCGCGCGATGGCCAGCCCGAGACCGGTGCCGCCGCCGTCCGCCCCGTGGTCGCCGAGCACCCCGTTCTCCCGGCCGCGGTTGAAGCGCTCGAAGACCCGGTGCCGCTCCGCGGCGGGGATGCCGGGGCCCTCGTCGAGCACCTCCACCTCCAGCGCGTCCGGCTGCGCCCCGGCGCGGGCGCGCACGGTGACCCGGCCGCCGGTCGGGCTGTGCTTCACGGCGTTGTCGATCAGATTCGCCATCACCTGGTGCAGCCGCTCGGGATCGGCCCGTACGGCCAGCTCGGCCGGCCAGACGTCCAGGTGCAGCCGGACGTCGCCGCGCCCGCGGGGACCGGGGACGTCGTCGGCGGCTTCCGGGGCGCCGGCCGCGCCGTGGGCGCCGCTGCCGAAGTGCGCCTCCTTCAGCACGCCCGCGAGGTACGGCTCCACCGTGAACCGCCGCAGCCGCAGCGGCACCACCCCGCTGTCGATCCGCGACAGGTCGAGCAACTGCTCCACCAGCCGGCCCAGCCGCTCGGTCTGGCGCAGCGCGGTGCGCATCGTGTCCGGGTCCGCGTCGGAGACGCCGTCCACCACGTTCTCCAGCACCGCCCGCAGGGCGGCGATCGGGGTGCGCAGCTCGTGCGAGACGTTGGCCACCAGCTCCTTGCGGTGCCGGTCGACGGACTGCAGGTCGGCCGCCATGCGGTTGAACGTCTGCGCCAGCTCGCCGAACTCGTCCCGGCGGCGGGTGGCCAGCCGGGCGGTGTAGTCGCCGTGCGCCATGGCGCGGGTGACCGCGGTCATCTGCACCAGCGGCGACGTCAGCCGCTGGCCCACGAACTGGGTGATCAGCAGCGAGGCGATGAGCGAGAAGACCGTGATCAGCCGGACCTCGGTGGACGAGCGGATCGCCACCCACACCAGCCCGGTGGCGATCACCACGGAACCGATGACCAGGGCGCCCAGCGCGGCGTTCACCGACCGCACCGGGTCCAGCGGGCGCAGCGCGTCCCACACCCGGCGCCAGAAGCCGGTCTCCCCGCCGCCGCCCGGCACCGTCATGTGACGGGGGTCTCCAGCGCGTACCCCACGCCGTGCACCGTACGGATCCGCTCCGCGCCTATCTTGCGGCGCAGCGCCTTGATGTGGCTGTCCACCGTCCGCGTCCCCGAGGCGTCCTCCCACTCCCAGACCTCCACCAGGAGCTGCTCGCGGGAGAGCACCGCCCGCGGCTGGTTGGCCAGACACGCCAGCAGCTCGAACTCCGTCGGCGTCAGATGGACGTCGTCCCCGCCGACCCGCACCCGCCGCTCGGTGTGGTCGATCTCCAGCTCGCCCAGGCGCAGTGTGTCGTCCCGGGCGGCGCCCGCCGCCTGCGTGGCGCGCTCCACGCGGCGCAGCAGCACGTGCACCCGCGCGGCCAGCTCGCGCATGGAGAAGGGTTTGGTCATGTAGTCGTCGGCGCCGACGCCGAGGCCGACGAGCATGTCCGTCTCGTCGTCCCGCGCGGTCAGCATCAGCACCGGCACGAGCCGCTGGGCCTGCACCCGGCGGCACACCTCCAGCCCGTCGAAGCCGGGCAGCATCACGTCGAGCACGAGCAGGTCGGGCCCCCACTCCGCCGCGGTCGCCACCGCGGCCGGGCCGTCGCCTGCCGTACGTACCTGGAAGCCCTCGGCGCGCAGCCGCGCCGATATCGCCTGCCCGATGGTCGGATCGTCCTCGACGACCAGCACCCTGCGCTGGGCGCCGGGCGTCACTGCGGCCGCGTGGTCGGCGCGGCCGTTCAGGGCTTGTCTGTCTGCCATGTGTTCGTGGCCCTCGCCGTCTCTTCCCCGTAGGCCCTCCGGTTCAGCTAGCAGCGTATGGGGAGGTGACACGCCTCGGCTACGGGGAACGGAGAGCCCCCGGCGGCGTTGCGCGCACGGTGTCCGGTGGGCGGACGGCGAGGTGGACGGCGTCCGGTGCGCCGCGGCGCACCGGGATCTCCTCGGTGCGTACGTCCGTGAAGCCGGCCGTGCGGAGTGCGGCTTCGAAGCCGGGGGAGGGGCGGGCCGACCAGACGGCGAGGACGCCGCCGGGGGTGAGGCGGTCGCGGCAGGCGGCGAGGCCGGCGGGGGCGTAGAGGCCGGAGTTGGATTCGGTGACGGTCCAGTCGGGGCCGTTGTCGATGTCGAGGCAGACGGCGTCGTAGCGGTGCGGGGCGGTGGCGAGGTGGTCGAGGAGGTCGGCCTCGACGAGTTCGACGCGGGGGTCGGCGAGGGCGGCGCCGCTGAGGTACGCGAGGTGCTTCTCGGCGGCCGTGCCTGCTGCCGGGCCGACTGCCGTG
>NZ_JACBXC010000772.1 GCF_013870535.1 Streptomyces phytophilus
GCGGCCGTACGGGCGGTCACTCCTCCGTCGAGGACGCCGACTCCGCGATGCTCTGCAGGTTCGTCAGCACCCGCTCCGGCGGCTCGCCGCCCGACTCGGCCGCCTTGCCTATCTGCTTCTTCAGCTCCGCGTTCACCCGGGCCCACGACGTCTTGTTGTCCGGGTAGAAGACGGCGCTCTGCAGCTGGTCCAGGAACGGCTGCAGGTCCTGGCGGCCCTGGCTCAGCTTCTCGACCCCGGAGATCGTCGTCGGCAGCAGGTCGTAGCGCTGCGCGAACTTCAGCACGTTGGTGTCGTCGAAGAGGACGTCGAGGAACTTGCCGATCTCGGAGCGGTGGCCGTTGGCCTTGAACGCCATGATCCAGTCGGCGACGCCCATCGTCGACTCCGAGGGCCCGTCGCGGCCGGGCAGCTTCAGGGCGATGCCGAAGTCGACCTTCTCCCGCCGCAGGTCCTGCATCAGCGTGGGGTGACCGAAGATCATGCCGACGTCGCCCTTGACGAAGTCGGCGAAGGCGGTACGCCTGTTGGTCTCGGACGGCGCGGCGTAGGTGAGGCCCGCGCCGACGAGGTTGTCGCGTATCCAGTTGAAGGTGTGGATGTTCTGCTCGGAGTCGATCGTGTAGCTGCCGACGTCGTCCGTGTACGCGCCGCCGCCGCTGATCATCCACATCAGCGTCTCGCCCTGGGCCTCCTCGGGCCCGAGCGGGAGCGCGTACGGGACCTTCACGCCGGTGTCCTTGAGCGCCTGCGCGACATCGAGCAGCTCGTCCCAGTCCTTGGGCGCGTCCCCGGGGTCCGTCTCCAGGCCGGCCGCCTCGAAGAGCGACTTGTTGTAGAACAGCAGCCGCGAGCTGGAGACGAACGGCATGCCGTACTGGACGCGGTTGACCTCGCCGGCGGCGGCGAGGCTGGGCACGAAGTTCGCCTGGGTGGGGATGGAGAGCAGCTGGTCGGTGCTGTAGAGCATGTCGCGGGAGCTGTACTCCGCGTACGGGCCCATCTGCGCGATGTCCGGCGGGTTGCCGTCCTTGACCATCTTGTCGACCTTGGCGTCGATGTCCTCCCACGGGATGATCTCGATGTCGACCGAGATGCCCGGGGTGTCGTTGGAGAACTTCGCCGCCAGCTGCTCCCAGTAGCGCCGGGCGGTGTCGGACTCGCCCGTGCCGTACTCCGCGGCCACCAGCTTCAGCGTGACATCGCCGCCGCCGCTGCCGTCACCGCACGCGCTCAGCGGTAGGGCCGCCGCTCCCGCGGCACCGGCTGCCGCCTTCAGAAATCCACGCCGCTGCACAGCTTTAGCCCACCTCGTACAGAATCATCTGAGGGGGCGAGTCTGACCGGAACGCCCCTCCCAGGTCTACACCAGATGGATATCACTTCCGTAACCACGTCCCCTTCCTGCCATTGCCGCACGGGGTACCGGGCTGATAGGGAGGCGGCGAGCTGAACCGCACATCAACGCGCGCGGAACAGCACGAAAGCGCGCACGATCGCAACGACGCGCGTGGCGCCGAACGTACCCGCGCACAACCAGGGAGCCGCACCTCATGGCAGCCGCCGAACCGTCCCGCACCGCCGCCGAGATAGCCACCCAGCCGAGCTGCTGGCGCCGAGCCCGGCAGGAGGCGGAGACCGTCCCAGGACTGCCGCGGCCCGGGGAGAGGGTCGCGGTGGTCGGCTGCGGCACGTCGTGGTTCATGGCGCAGGCGTACGCCGCGCTGCGCGAGGCCGCGGGGCAGGGGCACACGGACGCCTACGCCGCCTCGGAGTTCCCGGCCGGGCGGCGGTACGACCGGATGGTGGCGATCACGCGGTCCGGGACGACGACCGAGGTGCTGGACCTGCTGGCGGCGGTACGGGACGGGGCCGCCGGAACGGCGACCACAGCGCTCACGGCGGACGCCGGGACCCCGGTCGCCTCGGCCGCGGACGAGCTGGTCACGCTGGCGTACGCGGACGAGGAGTCGGTGGTGCAGACCCGGTTCGCGACGACGGCGCTGGCGCTGCTGCGCGCCGGTCTCGAACTGCACGGGAAGCCGGCGGCGGGTGTGAAGTCCGTCACCGACGCGGCGGTGGACGCGGAGTTGGCGGTGACGCAGCCGCTGCCGGCGGCACTGGCGGCGGCGGTGCAGTGGACGTTCCTGGGCCGGGGCTGGACCTGCGGTCTCGCGGCGGAGGCGGCGCTGAAGATGCGCGAGGCGGCCGGTGCGTGGACGGAGAGCTACCCGGCGATGGAGTACCGGCACGGGCCGATGGCGATCACCGGCCCCGGCCGCGCGGTCTGGCACTTCGGCGAGCTGCCGGAGGGGCTGGCGGCGGACGTGGGCCGGGTGGGCGGCCACCTGAGCGCGGGGTCGACGGCGCGGGGGCTCGACCCGATGGCGGACCTGGTACGGGCGCAGCGGCTCGCGGTGGCCGTGGCGGAGGCGAAGGGCTACGACCCGGACCGGCCGCGGAACCTGACGCGCAGCGTCGTCCTGCGGTAGGGCGTGCGGCACGGCGGCCAGTGGGGCGGCCAGTGGGGCGGCCAGTGGGGCGGGGCGCGGGCGGCGTCGGGGGCGTCCACGGGGGTACTTAGCCGGATACCGGGGGAAACCGGACGCGTCATCGCGACTGGACTAGACCTCTCGCCTCTTTACGGGCGAGACTGTCCCCGTGAGACACGTCATCGCCCTGGATGTGGGCGGCACCGGCATGAAAGCCGCCCTCGTCGGGGCGGACGGCGCGCTGCTCCACGAGTCGCGCCGGGCGACCCCGCGCGAGGCGGGCGCCGAGGCCGTCGTCGCCGCCGTGCTCGACTTCGCCGCCGAGCTGCGGGACACCGGCGCGGAGAAGTACGGCGAACCTGCCGCCGCGGCCGGCGTCGCGGTGCCCGGGATCGTGGACGACGCCGAGGGCGTCGCGGTGT
>NZ_JACBXC010000773.1 GCF_013870535.1 Streptomyces phytophilus
GCCCTGGCCGCCCGGCTGCTGACCGCCCCGCCCACCGGTCCGCAGCCCGACCCGCACGACGGCGTCCCTTTCGAGAGCGACACCGAGGAGATCATCGGCGGGCACGCGCGTCAGCTGTCCCTCACCGACGTCCGCCAACTGGCCCATGCTGTCGATGAAGGCCGAGCGGTCACCATCGAATACGTCGCCGCCTCGGGCAACCGCACCGTACGCACCGTCAGCGAACTCGAAGTCGACGCGCCCTACCTCTACGCCTGGTGCCAACTGCGCGACGACGACCGCGTGTTCACCCTCTCCCGGATCCACGGAGTCATGCCCGCGTAGCACGCACGCGCTACTACGCTCACGCCGCCTCCCCCTCTCCCCTCCCCCTGCCCTGCGCTACCTCCCGGATGAACCTGCCGACGGGCTTGGCCACGTCCTTGACGATGCTGCCGGTGACATGCTTGACGGGCCGTAATCGCGGTCGACGACCAGCCCGTGATCTGCAGCACCGCACGGGCCACCGGCCGGGCGGCCGCCCTACGGTTGGTGACCTTCGCGCTACGGTCCGGGGGCACACTCGCCGCCCCGCCCACTTGGCCGGAAGGGGCGGGGCAAGCCTTAATCGGATGTGCGTGCGGCGCGCGGTTGTTAGGTTTGCCGTGTGCCGAAGCTGAATCAGATCATCGCAGTCGAAAAGGGTGTCAAGTCCAAGGCCCTCCAAGAACTCACCCAGGTTCACCAGGACGTGCAGAAGCCCGCCCTGCTGGCCGGTATCTCCCGGACCTACCAGCCCAAGGACGAGGAGGGCGAGCAGTTGCCGCCCGAGTCCACGCGGGTGCAGATCAAGGCCGAGGACGCTCTGCGGGCGACCGCCGGGACGCTGACGCGGCTCTTCGACGTGACCGCGACGAAGGACTGGGCGAACCGGTCCGCGGTCGCTGACGTGGTGGTCGACGGTACGGTGCTGTTGCCCCAGGTGCCTGTCCCGTACCTGTTGTTCCTGGAGAAGCAACTCACCGACCTGCACACCTTCGTGCGCAAGCTGCCGGTGCTCGACGCCTCCGAATCGTGGAACCTGGACCCCTCGACGGACTCGTGGAAGACGGACCCGGTGCGGACCATCCGCACGAAGAAGGTTCCGCGCAACCATGTGAAGGCCGAGGCCACGGAGCAGCACCCGGCGCAGGTCGAGGTGTACTACGAGGACGTCCCGGTCGGTTACTGGACCACGGTGAAGTTCTCCGGCGCGCTGCCCGCCCGGCGGGTCAACGAGCTCCTCGACCGCGTCGAGAAGCTCCAGCAGTCCGTCAAGTTCGCCCGCGAGGAGGCGAACAACACCGAGGTCACCGACCAGCGGGTCGGTGACGCGGTATTCGGCTACCTCTTCGGGTAGCCCCCACATACGCCCTCCGCCGCGAGCGGAGGGTGCGCGATGAGCGCAAGCTGAAACTGATGTTGAAGCTGATGAGGGGTGTCAGTTGGGGGTTCGAATCCCTCTCCCCGCACCACGTGCGGGGGTGGCCCAAGCCCGGCAGAGGCGGCCCCGTGAAACTCAGATTCTCGCTCCAGTCTCAGTATTCGCCGCCGAACACCGGATCGACCGAACGTGGGCGAACATCGACGGATGGGGGTTCAAGTCCCTCCGGCGCCTCTCTCGTGGCGCTGTAGTTCAAAGGCAGAACACGTCGATCTCAACATGACCCGCGGTTCTTGAACGCCGCCGGTGTGCGCAAATGGGTGGCAAGCTGGAGCCCGGGAGCTGGACATGCTCCCGGGCTCCGTCACGTACCGTGCTCGCGGCGTGTGCTGTGACCGGGAAGGGTCACCGGGTTGAACGGTCAGGCCGCGGTGGGTAGGGGGCTGCTGCCCCAGTGGATGCTTCTTTTGCTGCGGATTCGGGCATGTTCGCGTCGTTGCGCGGCTTGACGAACCATAGGAGCATCACAACGCGACGACCGTCAGCAGTGGCTGTGGTCTCAGTTTTGGTCTCATTCAGGGGCGTCCGCATCCGGACACGAGCCTTGATCCCGGCCCCGGAACGCCAGGTCAGAACGGAGCCGTCCCACCCCGGCCACCAGCACGGCGAATTGGAAAGCGTGTTGGGTTCACACCCTCACGAGTTCGAATCTCGTGCCTGCCGTGCTTCGGGCGTCGGTCTCCGCAAGGCGCCGGTGTAACTCGCGTCCTTCGGTGCAGACAGGCTCGGGAGACGTTGTTCTACGTGGGGTAGAGTCCGGCGGTAGCGCGGTCGCGGTGGAGGGAGCGGGCAGGTGCGGCGTTCTGGGGAGTTGGAGCGCGCGGTCATGGACGTGCTGTGGGACGCCGGTCGGCCCCGTACCGCCAAGGACGTGCTCGACGCGCTGCCGGACCGCGCGCTGGCGTACACCACCGTGATCACGGTGCTGGACCGGCTGGCGCACAAGGGGACCGCCCAGCGCGAGCGCATCGGGCGGTCCTGGCACTACACCCCGGCCGCCAGCCGGGAGTCCTACGTGACCAGCCTGATGATGGACGTCCTCGCCCAGGCCGGGGACCGCGACGCCGTCCTGGCGCACTTCGCCCGCTCCGTCTCCGACCCGGAGGCCGACGTCCTGCGCGACGCGCTCGACCGGGCATCGGATGAGCACCCGGACGGCAAGGGCACGCGCCGGCGATGAGCCATCTGCTGCACTTCGCCGTCATGCTGGCCTGCTGCCTGGCGGCCGTGCGGCCGCTGGCCCGGGCCCGCTGGGTGGCGCGGATGCCGCGTACGGCGCTCGTCACGTGGCAGGCACTCGGCCTGACCCTGGAACTGTCCCTGCTCGGGCTGGTCTTCGCCGCCGTGTTCGCGCCCGCCAACCAGGGCCTGGTGCCCGGCCTGCTGCACCTCGCAAGCGCCGGCGGTGCCCCCGCGGGACCGCTCGCCCCGGCCGCCCTG
>NZ_JACBXC010000774.1 GCF_013870535.1 Streptomyces phytophilus
TTGACCGGGCCGCCGGCCCAGTGCAGCGCGGTCATGCGGCGCTCGGCCTGCAGTTCGGCGACGAGCGCGAGCGACGGCCGCTCAAGCTGGTCGAGGGTGTCGGCGTAGTCCTGTACGGCCGCGGCCCGGTTCAGCTCCCGGACGGCGCCGGTCGCGGCGAGGGCCGCCAGCCCTGCCGCGACGACCGCGGCCAGGATGCGTAGGAGCGTGCGCAGGCGCATGGGGCGCCCGGCGGGGGCGGTGGGAGTGGTTGCGGACATCGGACCTCACGGAGCGCTGGTCGTTTGCGGTCGGGGCGGGGCGCCGGGCCGCCGCCGGTGCTGCGGCGGCGGCCCGGCGCGCGTCACACCAGGTCCTTCCCGAGCTCTGCCATCTCGGGGTCGGCGGTGTAGACGGGTGCCTTGTACGAGCGCCGGCCGGCCACCCACCACGAGACGGTGGCGAGCAGCAGCACGGCGGCCAGGGCCACCGAGGCGTAGTTGAACGTGTCCACGGTGACCGGTGACGCCTGCGGCAGGCAGAAGATCACCGTGATCACGGCCACCCAGCAGACCGCGACCCAGCCGATCGGCGTACTCCACCTGCCCAGGTTCCACGGCCCGGGCACGAAGCGGTTCTTCGCGCGCAGCCGCAGATAGATGGGGATGGCGTAGGCCGGGGTGATCCCGATGACGTTGATGGCCGTGACCGCGCCGTACGCCGTCGCCGAGTACAGCGACGGCAGCGCCAGGCAGAACGCGACGGCGACCGACAGCATGACCGCCCGGGTGGGCACGCCGGTGCGCGGCGAGACGCGGCGCCACAGCTTGGAGCCGGGCAGCGCCCCGTCGCGGGAGAAGGCGAAGACCATGCGGGCGGTGGCGGCGGTCTCGGCGTTGCCGCAGAAGAGCTGGGCGCAGATGACGACGAGGAGCAGTGCCTTGGCGCCGCCTTCGCCGATGGCGTCGATGAAGATCTGCGCGGGTGGCACGCCGGTCGCGGAGTCCTGGGTGCCGACGTAGTCCTGGATGGCGAAGGTCAGCCCGGCCAGCAGCACGAATCCGGCGACCCAGGAGACCCAGATCGCGCGCACGATGCCCTTGGCGGAGCTGACCTGCGCCTGGGTGGTCTCCTCGGAGAGGTGGGCGGAGGCGTCGTAGCCGGAGAAGGTGTACTGGGCGAGCAGCAGTCCGATGGCGGTGACGTAGAACGGGTTGTTCCAGCCGGTGTCGTTGTTGAACTCGCCGAAGACGAAGCCGGCGGACTGGTGGTGGTCGGGGACGACGACCAGGACGCCGACGATGATGGCGACGCCGGCCAGGTGCCACCAGACGCTGATGGAGTTGAGGATGCTGACGACGCGCACCCGCAGCAGGTTCAGCGACATGTGCAGCACGAGGATGACCGCGAAGATCAGCAGCGTCTTCTCCGCGGTGGGCTCGAAGCCCCACTGGAGGTTGAAGAACGCGCCGATGAACAGGGCGCAGCCGTAGTCGATGCCGGCGATGGCGCCGAGCAGGCCGAGGAGGTTGAGCCAGCCGGTGTACCAGCCCCAGCGGGGGCCGCCGAGCTGGTGGGCCATGTAGTAGAGCGCGCCGGAGGTGGGGTACGCGCTGGTCACCTCGGCCAGGCCCATGCCGACGCAGAGCACGAAGAGGCCGACGGCCACCCAGCCCCACATCATGACGGCCGGCCCGCCGGTGCTGAGCCCGAAGCCGTACAGGGTCATGCAGCCGGAGAGGATCGAGATGACCGAGAAGGAGATGGCGAAGTTGCCGAACGGGCCCATCCGCCGCGCGAGTTCCGGCTCGTAGCCGAGATCGCGGAGGTGGGCGTCGTCGTCCTTGCGCCGGGACGTGCCGGCGGCGCTGACCGGCGCTTGTGACATGGAGTGACCTCCGATGGGGAATGGCAGGGGCATGACAGGCAAATCGGGCAGAAGCGCCGGGTTACCCGCTACCGAGGGCTGTCGAGCGGGCGCGTAAGAACTCGGCCTCCGCCAGGTCGTGCCGGTCGGGGTCCTCGGTCACGTAGGCCCAGGGCAGGAGGGTGGCGTGCGGACCGAGGGCGGTGAAGACGCGGGCGGCCCCGGCGGACTCGCGGGCGGCGCTGAGCGCGTGGGCCAGGTGGTTCAGGTCCAGCACGGAGCGCACGTCGGCGTTCGTGAGGTCGAACCAGCCGTCCAGGGCGCGCATCGTGTCGCGCAGGATGTCCTCGCGGGTCCACTGGCGGTGCACGAGCGCGTCACCGCGGCCGCGGCGGCGCTCGAAGTGGTGGTGCTCGGCGTGCGCGAAGAGCGGCAGCACGAGGAGCGGGGAGGCGAGCGGGGCCCAGGAGCCCACCCAGCGGGCGAAGTCCATCGCGTGCGCCTGCGAGCCGCCGCCGGCCGAGCAGATCTGCAGCACGCGGTGGTACGCCTCGCGGTTGTACCGGTCCCGCTTGACGACCTCGTCCAGCAGCCCCCACGGCCCCTGCGGCAGCAGGTTCTCCGGCGGGGCCACCCGGTGCTCGGGGCGCTGCCGGCGCACGTCGACCTGCGCCAGCGCCAGCAGGCACACCCACGGCACGGGATCCCCGGGATGCAGCAGCGCCGCCTCCCGGCACGCCTGCCGCGCGCCCTCCTCCAACTGCCCGGAGCTGGGATGCCGCTGCCGGTGCGCCTGCACGGCCCGCCCGACGGCGACCCGGGCCAGCATCATCCGCGCGTCGGCGCTCTCCGGCTCCTCGTCCAGCCAGATCTGCACCACCGCCGACTTGGCGGCCACCACGCCGAGCACCTGCGACCGCGCGGTCCGCGCCGCCCAGTCGGCGCCCGTACGGGCCAGCAGCCCGCGCATGGACATCCACCGGCCGACGCGCAGGTCGTCGACGACGGCGCGTAAGTCGTCGTCGAGCCCGGCGAGATGGTAAACGGGCCGGAAG
>NZ_JACBXC010000775.1 GCF_013870535.1 Streptomyces phytophilus
GGCTCGGCGACGTCATCGTGGACCACGCCGACGAACTCGCCCGGCTGGAGACCCTGGCGAACGGCAAGCCGCTGGCGGCCACCCGCGGCGAGGTGCGCGCACTGGCCCGCTGGTACCGCTACTTCGCCGCCGCGGCCGAGACCCTCGACGACCGCCACCGCACCCTCGGCGCCACCACCGACGCGCTGATCCGGCACGAGCCGCTGGGCGTCGTCACCGCGTTCACGCCGTTCAACGGCGCGCTGTCGCTGGGCTCGTGGAAGCTCGCCCCGGCGCTGGCCGCGGGCAACACCGTCGTCCTCAAGCCGCCGCCGCACGCCCCCGCGTCGTCCGTACGGCTGGCGGAACTGGCCCTGGACGCGGGGCTGCCGCCCGGCGTCGTCAGCACCGTCATCGGCGGCGCGGAGGAGGGCGGCCGGCTGGTCGAGCACCCGGACGTGGCGATGGTGACGTTCACCGGCAGCACCGCGGTCGCCCGAACCCTCGGGGCGCGCGCGGCGGGCCTGATGAAGCGCTACGTCTGCGAGGCCGGCGGCAAGTCCGCGCACCTCGTCTTCGCCGACGCCGACCTGGACGCCGCCGTCACCGCCGCCCGCCAGGGCGCGTTCTCCGCCGCGGGCCAGACGTGCGTCGCGGGCTCGCGGATCCTCGTACAGCGGGAGGTGTACGAGGAGTTCCTCCGCCGGTACGCGGACGCCGTCGGCCGCCTGCGGGTGGGCGACCCCGCGGACGCGGGGACCCACGTGGGCCCGGTGGCGTCGGCGGCGCAGCTGGAGCGGATCGAGGGCTACGTGGCCGACGCGCTGGCGGGCGGAGCCCGCGCCCTGACCGGAGCCCGCCGGGCACCGGTGGCGCCGGACCTCAAGGAGGGCCACTGGTACGAGCCCACGGTCCTCGTCGACGCGGCCCCCGACGCGGCGGTCTGCCGCGAGGAGGTCTTCGGCCCGGTCGTCACCGTCCACCCCTTCGACACCGACGACGAGGCGGTCGAGATCGCCAACGGCGTCGAATACGGCCTGGCCGCCGGCCTCTGGACCCGGGACGCCGCCCGCGCCCACCGGGTGTCCCGCCGGCTCCACGCGGGCGTGGTCTGGGTGAACACGTACCGCCTGCTGCACTGGAGCGTCCCCTTCGGCGGCTACAAGCAGTCCGGCCTGGGCCGGGAGAACGGCGTCGAGGCGGTCGCCGAATTCCTCCAGACGAAGTCCGTGGTCACCGAATACGGCACGCCGGCGGACCCGTTCGGCGCCTGACGCTTTCCCCGCACGACGAGACGACAGGAACCCCATGGAATTCCTCATCAACATACGCATCACCTGGCCCGAGGGCATGGACCCCGAGTACAAGGACTCCGTCTCCCAGGCCGAACGCCGCCGCGCGGCGGAACTCGCCGAGGCGGGCCACCTGGTCCGCATGTGGCGGGTCCCGGGCCGCACGGACAACTGGGGCCTGTGGCGGGCGGCGGACCCGACGGAGATGCACGCGATCATCTCGTCGCTGCCGGTGTGGCCGTGGATGGACGTCACGGTCCACGCCCTGGCGGTCCACCCGGTGGACCCGAAGGCGGCGGAGGTGTGAGGGGCGGGAGAGGCCAGTTGATGATCACTCGAAGGAGTGGTTCGTCACGTAATGTGATCCATCCGCGCCCGGGTGGGTGAAGCTGGCGCTCACCTGGAAAGTACGTCGGCTGACCCCCGGCCCGTCCGCGGCGGCGACTCGTCACTCCGAGCGTAGGGCCGTTGCCGTGCGGGTGGCTGCTGCCCAGGTGGCGGGGAGCAGGGCGCCCGCGGTGGCTATCGCCACGCCTGCCAGGGCCAGGAGGAGCAGGTGTGCGGGCGTGTAGATGCCGACCAGGGCGTCCGGGATGTTCGTGCCGACCGAGCGGCCCATCTCCGGGACCACGTAGTGGTGCAGGGCCACCCCCAGGGGGACGCCCGCCGCGCCCGCGGCCAGGCCGATGCCCGCGACCGAGGTGAGGACCATCGCGACCGTCTGCCTCGGGCTCATGCCCAGGGCCTTGAACACGCCCAGGTCGTGGACCCGTTCGCGGGTGTCGAGGACGACGGTGTTGAGGACGCCCAGGCAGGCCACCGCCACCAGCATCGCCGTGAGCATCACGATCAGCGCCTGCATGGCGACGATCACCGGGGACTCCTCGTCGTTCTCGGAGAAGGTCCCCTCGGCGCCCAGCGGCTCCAGGTCGGCGTTGAGCGCTTCGAGGTAGGCGCCCCGGTCGGTGCCCGGGACCAGGTCCACCGCCCACTCGGCGGGTTCGAGGTCGGGCACGAGGGCGGCCACGGAGGCGTACGCGGTGCGGACGGCCATGCCCTCGTCGCCGAGGTCGAAGACCTCGCCGACGATGCGGAGTGCGGCCGTGCGGGTGCCGTCGCGGAGGGTCACGGTGTCGCCTATCTCGGTGCCGGTGGCCGCCAGGAAGCGGGCGGGTGCGACCGCCTCGCCGCGGGCGGCGAACCAGCGGCCGGCGGCGAGGCGGTGCCCGTCGGCGGGGGCCTTGCCGCGGTACGTGACCAGCGGTACGGCGCCCTTCCTGCCGGTGACCGTCACGTCCGCTTCGGCGGTGGCGAAGTAGTGCTCCGTCTCCTCGCGGGCCCCGATCGCCGCGGCGATCTCCTTGGCGGGGGCGGTGGATCCGGTGGGGGAGGCGGGTGCGGGCGAGGGGGCCGGTTCCGCGCCGGGGGGTGCCTCTTCGTGCCCGGCCGAAGGGCCCGGGGCGCCCGGAGCGCCCGGGGCGCCGGGCGGGCCAGGACCCGTCATCCGGTGCACCATCACGTCCCCCGTCGCATCCGGCGTCCCCTCCCGCTCCAGGGCCAGCAGCGACGTCCCCAGGCCCACCGCGAACGTCACCGCCAGCGCCCCGATCGTCACCGCCGCCGCCACCG
>NZ_JACBXC010000776.1 GCF_013870535.1 Streptomyces phytophilus
CGTCCGCGTCTTCGTCGTCCCGGTCCCGCTTGTACGGGTCCGCCCCCGCCGCGTACTCCGCGCCCGCCGCGGCGCTGCGCACCTGCTCGTCCAGGAGCCGGGCGCGCTCCAGCACGTCGTCGATGTTCTTGGCGTTGTCGGGCAGCGCGTCCGGCATGAAGGCCAGCGTGGGCGTGAACTTCACCCCGGCGGCGGCGCCGACCGCGGAGCGCAGCACGCCCTTGGCGCTCTCCAGCCCCTTGGCCGCCTGCTCCCGCTCCTCGTCGTCGCCGTACACCGTGTAGAAGACGGTCGCCTCCCGCAGGTCACCGGTGACGCGCGTGTCGGTGATGGTCACCCGGGAGCCGAGCCGCGGGTCCTTGATCCCCCGCTGCAGCTTCTCGGCCACGACCTCACGGATGAGGTCCGCCAAGCGCTTCGCCCGTGCGTTGTCGGCCACTGGTCCGTCTCCTTGCCCACTTGTCTACTCGTCGTCTTCGTGGTGGATCCGCCGCCGTACGGACAGCAGCTCCACCTCCGGCCGGGCGGCGAGCATCCGCTCGCACCGGTCCAGCGTCTCGGTGAGGTGCCCGGCGTCCCCGGAGACCGTCGCCAGACCGATCACGGTCCGGCGGTGCAGATCCTGGTGCCCGACCTCCGCGGCGGTCACCGCGTACTTGCGGATCAGCTCCGCGACGATCGGGCGGACGACGGAGCGCTTCTCCTTCAGCGACCGTACGTCGCCGAGGAGGAAGTCGCAGGAAAGCGTCCCTACGTACACGTGTGTCCGGATCACCCGCCGGTACGGGATATACGGGATGGGGTGGCGGCGAGGGGGCGGCCCTTCGCGAAGGGCCGCCCCCTGCCGACTGTGCTGCTGATCAGCCGCGCGGCTTCTCTCGCATCTCGTACGTCGCGATGACGTCGTCCACCTTGATGTCGTTGTAGTTTCCGAGGTTGATACCGCCCTCGAAGCCTTCGCGGATCTCGGTGACGTCGTCCTTGAAGCGGCGCAGGCCCTCGATGTTGAGGTTCTCCGCGACCACCTTGCCGTCGCGGATGACCCGGGCCTTGGTGTTGCGCTTGACCTCGCCGGAGCGGATGAGCACACCGGCGATGTTGCCCAGCTTGGAGGAGCGGAAGACCTCGCGGATCTCGGCGGTGCCGAGCTCCACCTCCTCGTACTCCGGCTTGAGCATGCCCTTCAGCGCGGCCTCGATCTCCTCGATGACCTGGTAGATCACCGAGTAGTACCGGACGTCGACGCCCTCGCGCTCGGCCATCTGCGTCGCCCGGCCCTCGGCGCGGACGTTGAAGCCGATCACGATCGCGTCCGAGCCCGTGGCCAGGTCGATGTCGGTCTCGGTGACCGCACCCACACCGCGGTGGAGCACGCGCAGGTCGACCTCTTCACCGACGTCCAGCTGCATGAGCGAGGACTCCAGCGCCTCGACGGAACCCGCCGCGTCGCCCTTGATGATGAGGTTGAGCTGCTGCACCTCGCCGGCCTTGAGCACCTTGTCCAGGTCCTCCAGCGACACCCTGCGGGTGCGCTTGGCGAAGGCGGCGTTGCGCTCGCGCGCGGCGCGCTTCTCGGCGATCTGGCGGGCCGTACGGTCCTCCTCGACCACCAGGAAGTTGTCCCCGGCGCCGGGGACGCTGGTCAGACCGAGCACCTGGGCGGGGGTCGAAGGACCGACCTCGTCCAGGGGGTTGCCCAGGTCGTCGAGCATGGCGCGTACGCGGCCGTAGGCGTCGCCGACGACCATCGTGTCCCCGACGCGCAGCGTGCCGCGCTGGACCAGCACGGTCGCCAGGGCGCCGCGGCCGCGGTCGAGGTGGGCCTCGATCGCGATGCCCTCGGCGGCCTGCTCCGGGTTCGCGCGCAGGTCCAGGCTGGCGTCCGCGGTGAGGACGACGGCCTCCAGCAGGTTCTCGATGTGCAGGCCCTGCTTGGCGGAGATGTCGACGAACATCGTCTCGCCGCCGAACTCCTCGGCCACCAGCCCGTACTCGGTGAGCTGGCCGCGCACCTTCGTCGGGTCCGAACCCTCGACGTCGATCTTGTTGACCGCGACGACGATCGGCACGTCGGCCGCCTTGGCGTGGTTCAGCGCCTCGACCGTCTGCGGCATCACGCCGTCGTTGGCCGCGACCACGAGGATCGCGATGTCGGTCGCCTTCGCACCGCGGGCACGCATGGCGGTGAACGCCTCGTGGCCCGGGGTGTCGATGAAGGTGATCCGGCGCTCCTCGCCGTTGACGTCGGTCGCCACCTGGTACGCGCCGATGTGCTGGGTGATACCGCCGGCCTCGCCCTCCAGGACGTTGGTCTTGCGGATCGCGTCCAGCAGGCGCGTCTTGCCGTGGTCGACGTGACCCATGACGGTGACCACCGGGGGCCGCGCCACGAGCGCTTCCTCGCCGCCCTCGTCCTCGCCGAACTCGATGTCGAACGAGTCGAGCAGCTCGCGGTCCTCCTCCTCCGGGCTGACGACCTGGACGGTGTAGTTCATCTCCTCGCCCAGGAGGTGCAGCGTCTCGTCGGAGACGGACTGCGTCGCGGTGACCATCTCGCCCAGGTTGAACATCACCTGTACCAGGGACGCCGGGTTGGCGTTGATCTTCTCCGCGAAGTCGGTGAGCGACGCGCCGCGGGAGAGACGGACCGTCTCGCCCTTGCCGCGCGGAAGCATCACGCCGCCGATGGACGGCGCCTGCATCTGCTCGTACTCCTGGCGGCGCTGCCGCTTCGACTTGCGACCGCGGCGCGCGGGACCGCCCGGACGCCCGAAGGCGCCCTGCGTGCCGCCGCGGCCACCGGGACCGCCGGGACGACCGCCGAAGCCGGGACGGCCACCGCCGCCACCGCCGGGACGACCGGCGAAGCCGCCGCCACCGCCGCCGCCGCCACCGGGAC
>NZ_JACBXC010000777.1 GCF_013870535.1 Streptomyces phytophilus
AAGCCCTCGGCGGCGAGCGTCGCCGCGTCCTTCTCCTCCGACATGCCGATGGGGCCGAGCCGGCTGCCGCTGAGGAACTGCGAGACCACCGGCTCCTCGCTGGTGAGCAGCACCTCGCGCGGGCCGAAGGTGACGAGGTTGCGGCGGAAGAGCATCCCGATGTTGTCGGGGACGGTGGAGGCGATGTCGATGTTGTGGGTGACGATCAGCATCGTCGCGTCGATCTGCGCGTTGACGTCGATGAGCAGCTGCGAGATGAACGCCGTACGGACCGGGTCCAGACCGGAGTCCGGCTCGTCGCACAGCACGATCTCCGGGTCGAGGACGAGCGCGCGGGCGAGCCCCGCCCGCTTGCGCATGCCGCCGGATATCTCGCCCGGGAGCTTGCCCTCGGCCCCGCCGAGGCCGACGAGGTCCATCCGCTCCATGACGGTGCGGCGGATCTCGGACTCCTTCTTGCGGGTGTGCTCGCGCAGGGGGAACGCGACGTTGTCGAAGAGGCTCATCGAGCCGAAGAGCGCGCCGTCCTGGAACATCAGCCCGAACTTCTTGCGGGCCTCGAAGACGTCGCGCTCGCGGTCGTTCACCATGTCGACGCCGTCGACGAGCACCTGCCCCTCCTCGGGCTTGAGCAGCCCGATGAGGGACTTCAGGAAGACGGTCTTGCCGGTGCCGGACGGGCCCAGCATCACGCTGACCTCGCCGGCCGGCAGCGTCAGCGTGACGTCGCGCCAGATGTTCTGGCGGCCGAAGGACTTCGTCAGGCCGTCGACGACCACTTCGATTCCCATCACAGCCCCCTGGCGGGTGTGCGGCGCCGGCCGTGTACAGCGCGGCCGGTCCCGTCAACTCCGGTGCGGGCACAGCACAGCACAGCCGGCGGCCGGGGGCGCCGGTCGCAGACGACGACTGGCAACGGGTGACAATCCCGGGCGCCGGCCTTGTCTCCGAGTGAGCAAAGAGCGCCGCGGGACCGGGTCCGGGTGGTGCGCGACGCGTGTTCTGCCGGGCACATGCGTGCATCACTCCATGAGGGGTCCTGCAGCAGCCGGTGCGGCCTCTGCGCCTGTGAGATCCGCGCTGCGGCGGACACGACTTCTGCGGTGCGGCCTTGCTGGGGGACGGGCTGCACGAGCACCTGCGGGGGGAGACGCTACGCACGGGTAACCGGCGAATCAATAGCCGCGGCAGGGAAAGTCACCGCCTCCTTACCAGCGGGTATTTTCTTGTCGCCCGCTGAGCAATCAGGCACGCCGCTTTATCAACGGATGACAAGACCCCCGCGCAGGCCGCCGACACTCACCCGGCAACACATCTCCCGGCCTGAATTCTCACCTCTTGACAACGCGCCCGCGTATTCGGAGATCTCAGGACCCGACTCATTGCCAGCCTTATTACTGGCGCGTAGCATTCCCACGCCGACAGTCGGCAGTAACCAACCCGGGCTCCCCCACACGACATTGAGGAGATTCTCGATGGCCAGACGGTTGACTCTATCGAGAGGGCAGCGGAATCTGAGCCGCGCGGCGCTGGCGCTGCTCGCCGCGGCGGGCTTCACCGTCGCCACCACCGGCCCGGCGAGCGCCGCGCCCGTCCGGCTCGACTACCCGCTGACCGGCACGACGCACCTCGCGGGCACCGACTCGGACCTCGAACTGGGCCCGGGAAAGCTGGAGACCACCGTGGACCTGTCCACGGGCGCGCTCACCGCCAACACCAAGCTCCCGCCGGCCACCGGCTCCTTCAAGACGCTCGACCTGATCCCCGCGACGGCGACCACGGAGTTCATCGAGACCGAACCCACCGCCGGCACCATCAGCAACGCGACGGGCGAGGTCAACACGGTCTCGAAGCTGACGCTGCGGATCACCGAGCTGAAGGTCGCCGGGCTGCCGATCTGGGTGGGTAGCCACTGCCAGACCGAGGTGCCCGCCGAGATAGCCCTCAAGTCCGAGCCGGGATTCAACCCGTTCCGGGGCGGCACGCTCAGCGGCACGTACACGATTCCCGACTTCGAGCACTGCCTGCTCGCCACCCCCGTGATCAACGCGATCATCCCGGGCGAGGGGAACACCATCAGCCTGAAACTCGGCGCCGCGCAGGCGCCGACGGGCTGACGTCCGGCCGCGACGGCTCGCCCGGATTCCTTCGCGAAGGAATCCGGGCAAGTTCTTGCTCAGCCGTCGGAGGGAAGTTCGGGGACTGCCGGTGTACAGGGCATCGTGCACAGCGGCGACTGCTTCAGCTCGACGTAGTTCCCGGGGCCCGACAGGGCCGAGGTGAAGACGGCGTCCAGGTCCTCCCCGCCCGTGCCGCAACCGGTGAAGGGCGGTACCGTGACAAGGCTCCTCAAGGTGCCCCCCGTGAAGACCCGGTACTCCGGGTACTTGCCTTTGAGTACGACGTCGAGAGGCGCGCTCGTACGGCAGTTGTCACCCACGTCGAGCGGCACTCCGTTTACCTTCACGTCGTAAACCCGGAGAGCCTGATAGAAGCCCGCGGTGGTCTCGTTGGTATCGATCGAGGAGCCCTGCTCTGTGACGATCGTCATCGGCTCGTTCGTGAACTCGACCTTCCCCGTGACGGGCATGAACCCGAAGGTGAGGAACGTCGCCTCGGAGTCGGGGAGAGTGAACTCGGCGACATTTCGCGTGCCGTTGTAGAAGTTTCCGGGCGAAATAATCATCTGCTTGTTCAGCAGGACGCGGACGCTGTCGAGCGTCGGTGCGTGCGGATCGTTGGCGATGAGCGCGCCGTTCAGCTTCCTGGAGTTCACGATGCCGGCCGCCGCCGTGCAGGTGTAGACGCCCGGCAGGGTGAGGGTCGTCGTACCGGGCGGTGGCTCGATCAGCCGGTCGGGGTCCAGTTCCGCCGTCGGCGGCTGGCCCGGGGGGCA
>NZ_JACBXC010000778.1 GCF_013870535.1 Streptomyces phytophilus
TCGCCCGCCATCAGGTGGGCCAGGAGCGCGGAGTCGTAGTAGTCGCGCCAGGACGTGATCTTGCCGTCGGCGACCTCGAAGGTACCCATCACCGGCAGCGACTCGACCAGGACGGCGCCGTCCTTGCCGGTCCAGTGCTCGTGGCGCTGGGTGAGCACGGTGCCGCCGCGGCTCGCGATCCGCAGCACCTCTCCCCCGACGCTCTCCAGTCCTGTCTGGTCGACGAGCTGCTGGAGGAAGCCCAGGATCTGCTCCGTGCCGCGGACCTCCGGCAGCCCCTGGTTGTCCCAGACGCAGTCGTCGGCCAGATGGCGGCGGAAGGCGGGCACCATCTCGGCGTAGGTGCTGCCCATGTCGGCGAAGAACTGCACGACGAGGGCTTCTTGCTCGGTGGCGGGTTCGTTCGGGGCTGGCATGCCCCGGAACGCTATTGAGCGCCCGCCACGCGCGTCAAGGCGGAACCGCCTTTCCCGCCACCCCCAACTTTCCCATGGCTCAAGGTCGTTGGTCCCGGATGCGGGGCCCGGGGCCAGCAGCTAGGCTCGGCCTCCACGTCACCGGGTGTGCAGGAAGGGATTGTTGTGCAGGACGAGGGCAACGGGCCGGCGGGCAAGCGCGGCCCCGGCAGCATCGACACCACCAAGCCCAGCATCGCCCGGGCCTACGACGTGGTGCTCGGCGGCAAGGACAACTACAAGGTGGACCGCGCCGTCGCCGACCAGTTGCGCCAGACCATGCCGCACATCGACGACCTGGCGTGGCTCAACCGCGAGGCCCTGGGCCGCACGGTGCGCTACCTGACCGCCGAGGCGGGCATCGACCAGCTCATCGACCTCGGCGCCGGGCTCCCGACCATGGAGAACACCCACCAGGTCGCCCAGCGTCATCTGCCGGGCGCCCGCGTCGTCTACGTCGACAACGACCCCATCGTCCTCGCGCACGGCCGGGCCCTGCTGCAGGAGAACGACGACACCTTCGTCATCACCGCCGACCTGCGCCGCCCGCGGGAGATCCTGGAGCACCCCGACGTGCGCCGGCTGATCGACTTCTCCCGCCCGGTGGCGATCCTGCTCGTCGGCATCCTCCACCACCTCCACGACGACGAGGACCCGCAGGGCATCGTGGACGCGTACATGGACGCGGTCCCCTCCGGCAGCCACCTGGTGGTGACCCACTTCTGCGACGTCGGCGCGGAGGCGCAGGCCCTCCAGGACACCTTCCTGTCGTTCCTCGGTACCGGCCGGTTCCGCACCGCGGCCGAGATCGAGTCGTACTTCACCGGCCTGGACCTGCTGGAGCCCGGCGTGGTCTCGCTGCCGCACTGGCGCCCGGACAAGCCGGTCCGCACGGACCTGAAGCTCTTCGAGCGCCTGATGGCCGGAGGCGTCGGCCGCAAGCCGTGACCGGTGGGGCCGGGGCGCGGGTGCGCCGCCGGCCCCTCAGGGGCGTAGCAACTCCGCCAGCAGAACGGCCAGTTCGAGCGACTGGCGGGGGTTGAGCCGGGGGTCGCAGCTCGTCTCGTAGCGGGCCGCGAGGGAGCGCTCGTCGAGCGCGTCGGGCCCGCCCAGGCACTCGGTCACGTCGTCGCCGGTGATCTCGACGTGGAGGCCGCCGGGGTGGGTGCCGAGCGCGCGGTGCACCTCGAAGTACCCGCGCACCTCCTCGGCGATCCTGTCGAAGTGCCGTGTCTTGTAGCCGCTGGCGGCCTCGCGGGTGTTGCCGTGCATCGGGTCGCACTGCCACACGACCTGGTGGCCGGAGGCGGTCACCTTCTCCACGATGGCGGGCAGCACGTCCCGTACCCTGCCGCTGCCCATGCGGCTGATGAGGGTCAGCCTGCCGGGCACGTGGGCCGGGTCGAGGCGCTCGACGTACTCGACGGCCGCCTCCGGGGTGGTGCCGGGGCCCAGCTTCAGGCCGACGGGGTTCGCCAGCAGCCCGGCGAGCGCCACGTGGGCGCCGTCCAACTGGCGGGTGCGCTCGCCGATCCACAGGAAGTGCGCGGAGGAGTCGTACAGCCGCCCCGCCCCGTCCGGTGCCGGGTCGTGCCTCAGGAGCCCGTGCTCGTACTCCAGCAGCAGCGCCTCGTGGCTGACGTAGACGTCGGGCGGGTCCTGTGCGGTGGCCCCGGCGAATGCGGAATCGCCTCTCGCGCGCAGCAGATTGAGGGTGGCGGTGGAGTTCACATAGGCGCGCAGCATTCGGCTCGGATCCGGTACGCGGGCGCCGGGTGTCGGTTCCGCAGAGTTCACGATGTCGCCGCGGTAGACGGGAAGTCCGAGCGCGTCCGTGCTTTTCGAGCGGGGCTTCGCGTACTGCCCCGCTATCCGGGCGACTTTCACCACCGGCAGGCTCGTCGTATACGTCACGAGCGCGGCCATCTGCGCCAGGATGCGGATATTCGCCTTGACGTGGGATTCGGTGTTCTCGGCGAAATTCTCCGCGCAGTCGCCGGCCTGCAGGACGAACGCCTTTCCCGCCGCCGCCTCGGCGAGCAGGCGCTGCAGCCGGTCGACCTCGCGGGGGCGGGTGAGCGGGGGGAGGCCGGAGAGGACCGAGCGGGCGGTGGCGGCCCGGTCGGGGTCGGGCCATTCGGGCTGCTGTGCGGCGGGGCGGTCCAGCGCGGCGGCGACCCGGGCGTCGAACTCGTCGGGAAGCCAGGGTGAGCCGACCGCCTCGGCCACCCGTACGCCGGCAGTGGGGTTCATGGCGGCGAGCGTAGGTCCGGCCGGTCCACCGGCGGACTATCCGGCGGTAATTGCGGCGTCGGCCGGTGCGGGGGCGCGGCCGGTACCGAGGCCGAAGAACGTGCGGTACAGGTCGAGTTGCCGTTCCAGCATGTGGTGCCCGTGGTGTACGCGCAGCCCGCGCTCCCGTGCGGCGCGCAGCAGCGGCG
>NZ_JACBXC010000779.1 GCF_013870535.1 Streptomyces phytophilus
CGGGGGACGGCACCGCGCACATCGCGCTCGCCGACGGGGTCAACCGCTACCGGGCGCAGGGCTGCACGTTCACCGGCGGCCGGCTGGAGCTGACGCCCGCCGCCTTCGCGGACGACGGCTCCCACCTGCTGCACACCGGCTGCGTGGAGGACGGCGTGACGCGCGCGGCGCTGCCCGACGAGGGCGACCGCGTCGTCCACACCGCGGGCAACCTGCGGCTCTGACCCCTCCCCCGGCTCCCCCGGCTCCCCCGGCTCCGCCCCGCCGACTGCCCGTACCCAGCACAGGAGTTCCCGTGTCCACGCATCCCCCGATCACCGCCAGGCCCGTCCGCGTCGCCGTCGCCGGCGCCGGGAACCGCGGGCGCACGTACGCCGACTGGGTACGGGCGCACCCGGAGCGGGCCGAGCTGGTCGCCGTCGCCGACCCGAGCCCGGCCGCCCGGGCCGCGGTGGGCGCGCCGCGCGAGTTCGACGACTGGCGCGCGCTCGCCGCGGCCGGGGTGGCGGCCGACGCGGTCGTCGTCGCCACCCAGGACCGCGACCACGTCGACCCGGTGCTCGCCTTCGCCGAGGCCGGCTACGCGGTGCTGGCGGAGAAGCCGCTCGCACCCACCGAGGAGGAGACCCGGCGCATCGTCGAGGGCGTCGAGCGGGCCGGGGTGCTCTTCGCGGTCTGCCACGTCATGCGCTACATGCCCTACACCGACCTGGTGAAGGACGTCGTCGACTCCGGCGTGCTGGGCGAACTGGTCTCGCTGGACCACCTGGAGCCGGTCGGCTGGTGGCACTACGCACACAGCTACGTGCGCGGCCCGTGGCGCAACGAGCAGCTGTCCTCGCCGATGCTGCTGGCCAAGTCCTGCCACGACCTGGACTGGATCGCCTACGTCACCGGCGGCCGCATCGAGCAGGTCACCGGCTTCGGCGGGCTCAAGCACTTCCGCCCCGAGAACGCGCCTGCCGGCGCGGCGGAGCGCTGCACGGACTGCGCCGTCGAGGCGGACTGCCCGTACAGCGCGCCGAAGCTCTACCTGCCGGTGCTGCGCGAGAAGGGCGCGGTCTGGCCCGTCACCCATGTCACGGACGCGACCGACGAGGCCGGGCTGATCGAGTCGCTGCGCACCGGCCCGTACGGGGTGTGCGTCTACCGCGCGGACAACGACGTCGTCGACCACCAGGTCCTGGCGATGCGGCTGTCCGGCGGGGTCACCGCCACCTTCCAGATGGTCGCCTTCACCGAGCAGACGCACCGCCGGACCCGCATCTTCGGCTCCCACGGCTGGCTGCGCGGCGACGGCGAGAGCGTCACCGTGCAGGACTTCCGCACCGGCGAGACCACGGTCCGCGCCGTGGACGCCGCCGGCTCCAACGCGGCCGACGGCCACGGCGGCGGCGACGCCGGGCTGATGGACGCCTTCGTACGGGCCGTCGCCACCGGCGAGTCGGGCGTGCTGCGCTCCGGCACCGCCGCGTCGCTCGGCAGCCACCTCGCCGCGTTCGCCGCGGAGCGCGCCCGGCACACCGGCACCGTCCAGGCGGTGCCGGCCCGCTGACATCCGCACCGCCCCCACGACCACTTTTGTCCCGCCCCATCCCCGGAGGAAGCCATGACCCTGATCCACCACCGGCGTTCACGGACCAGAGCCGTCGCCGTACCGCTGCTCGCCACCGCCCTGGCCGGCGTCGCGCTCGCCGGCTGCGGCGGCAGCGACGGCGCGGGCGGCGGGAAGGGCTCCGTCACCATGTGGACGTACCCCGTGATCTTCGACGAGGCGAAGAACGAGGCGTACTGGGACGGCATGGTCGAGAAGTTCGAGAAGCGGCACAAGGACATCTCGGTAAAGGTGGAGACCTACCCGTGGGCCGACCGCGACACCGCACTCGGCACCGCCATCGCCTCCGGCAAGGGCCCTGACGTGGTCTACCTGGTGCCGGACCAGTTGCCGAAGTACGCGCCGAACATCGTGCCGGCCGGCGACTACATGCCGGCCGACGCGAAGTCCGACTACACAGACTTCGCGCTGGAGTCCGTGAC
Source organism: Streptomyces phytophilus (assembly GCF_013870535.1). Classification (GTDB taxonomy): domain Bacteria; phylum Actinomycetota; class Actinomycetes; order Streptomycetales; family Streptomycetaceae; genus Streptomyces; species Streptomyces phytophilus. The sequence goes on from NZ_JACBXC010000779.1 coordinate 2,038, forward strand.
CGTCGGCGACGACGTGCTCGGCACCCCGATCCTCACCAGCGCCAACCCGCTGATATGCGACAAGCGGGTCTTCGAGGCGGTCGGCGAGGACTCCTACCCCGAGACCTGGGACGACCTGAAGGCGCTGGGGCCGAAGATGAAGGACGAGGGCTACTACGCCCTCAGCTACACGGGCGACACCGCGCAGACGCTGAACATGACGTTCTACCCGCTGCTGTGGCAGGCCGGCGGCGAGGTGTTCGCCGAGGACGGCGAGTCCGTGGCGTTCGACGACGCGGCGGGCGTCGAGGCGCTGACGTACCTGACGGAGTTCGTCGAGGAGGGCTGGACGCCCAAGGACCTCGTCACCACCACGCCGAACCTGGAGCAGACCCCGGTCGCCAAGGGCAAGGTCGCCTGTACGTGGACCAACGTCACGGCCGACGTCGAGCCGTTCTGGGGCCGCGAGAACATCGTCGTCCAGCCGCCGCTGACCGGCGAGGAGTCGGCGGGCTACGGCACGGTCGGCGCGCTGTCGATGCTGAAGGGCGCCGACACCGAGGCCGCCGGCAAGTGGATCAACTTCGTCGCCGAGCCGGAGAACGCCGCGGACCTGGAGAAGGGCGCCGGCTACTTCCCGGCCCGTACCTCGGCCGACGACCTCTACCCGGACGACGAGCTGCAGCAGGCCGTCGCCGCGACGCTGCCCGCGATGGACGCGGGCCCGCTGGAGGAGAAGGCGCGCGAGGTGATGGGCGTGCTCGCGCCCGAGCTGCAGGCGGCGCTGCTGGGCAAGAAGAGCCCCGAGGACGCGCTGAAGGCGGCGGCCGAGGCGGCCGACGCGCAGATCGCCCGCTGACCCCCCGGGGCTACGGCCCC
>NZ_JACBXC010000078.1 GCF_013870535.1 Streptomyces phytophilus
CGCCGACGACCACCGCGAGGGGGCGACGGCGCAGGAGCTTCGCGTACGGGCCGGCGGCCTGTCCGTACGAACCGGACCCCCCGGACTCCGCACCCCGGCGCTCCAGGCGTCCGCGCGGTGTCAGCCACCGGTCGGTGATGCCCAGCAGGGCGGGCACCAGGGTGAGCGCGAGGCCGAGTGTCGCGGCGACGCCGAGCATGCAGGACACGGCCAGCCCGCGGACGAAGGGCACCCCCATGAAGAACATCCCGCCCAGCGACACGATCACGGTGGTGCCGGCGAAGAGCACCGCAGCGCCCGAGGTGCCGGCGGCCAACGCGACGGCCTGCTCGCCGTCGTGGCCGTCGCGGCGGGCCCGGCGGTAGCGGACGGCGATGAACAGCGCGTAGTCCACGGCGACACCGAGGACGATCATCACGGCGACGGACATGCTGAAATCCGGCACGTTCATGGCCTTGCTCAGCAGCATGACCAGCCCCATGGCGGTCGACAGCCCGGTCAGGGCGACCAGGAGGGGCAGCCCTGCCATCGCCAGCGAGCCGAAGGCCGCGAGCAGGATGACCAGCGCGACGGCCAGCCCGACCGTCTCGCTCAGCCCGGTGCTCGGCTTCGGGGCGAACATGGTTCCGGACAGCTCGACGCGCAGACCGTCACCGGACATGCCGGTCAGCCGTTCCTTTATCTCCTCGGCAGCCTCGTCGGGCACCTCCGTCCGGCCGACGGTGAAGACGATCCGCGCCGTCGCGGTGGTGCCGTCGCCACTGACGAGGCCGCCGCGGGCGGCGTCGTCGAAGGGGACGACATCGGCCACCACCGGGTCGGCGGTACGCGCCGCCGCGAGCACGTCCCGCGCCCGCTGCGCCGTGCCGGGCGCGTCGAGACCGGCGGCGGCGTGCAGCACGATGTCGCCGGTGCCCGCGGCCTGTTCGGGGAAGTGCCGCTCCAGCACCTCGTACGCGCGCTGGGAGTCGGTGTCGGGCAGGTCGTACTCGGAGTCGAAGTCCGTCCCGGCCATGCCGCCGACCGACGCGAGGGTCAGCGCGGCCAGCAGCCAGCCGAGGAGGGTGGTCCAGCGCCGGCGATGGCAAGCGCGGGCGATGCGGACGAGCATGATGCGGCCTTCCGTACACGACTTTGCTCTACGTCTCGTAGAACAACTGTGGGCGGCACCGTAGCAGGACTCTCCCCACTTGCTCTACGCAACGTAGAGGAGCAGTCGGACAGTTACGGACCTACGGAGCCGCGACCGGGGCCGCGTGGTGGGCCAGCGCCTCGTGCGGGTCCGCCTGGCCGGTGGCCGGGGCGGGGTCGGCGTGCACCAGTACCGCGGTGAGCTTCGGTACCGCGTGGAGCAGGGCGTGCTCCGCCGCCACCGCCACCTCGTGCGCTTCGCGCACGCTCAACTCGCCGTCCACCTCGATGGCGACCTCCGCGCGCAGCCGGTGCCCGATCCAGCGCAGCCGCAACTCGCCGACGGCCCGTACCCCCGCGACCCCTCCCAGGGCGTGTTCGGCGGCGTCCACCAGCGCGGGGTCGACGGCGTCCATGATCCGGCGGAACACCTCGCGGCCCGCGTCGCGCAGGACGAACAGGATCGCCGCGGTGATCAGCAGGCCGACGACAGGGTCGGCCGCCTGCCAGCCGACGGCGGCACCGCCGGCGCCGAAGAGCACGGCGAGGGAGGTGAATCCGTCGGTACGGGCGTGCAGGCCGTCGGCCACCAGCGCGGCAGAGCCGATCTCGCGGCCGACGCGGATGCGGTAGCGGGCCACCCATTCGTTGCCGAGGAAGCCGACGACCGCGGCGGTCGCGACCGCGGGCAGGTACTCGACGTCGCGGGGGTTCACCAGCCGGTCGATCGCCGTCCAGGCGGCGAAGGCGGCCGAGGCGGCGATGGTGAGCACGATGACGATGCCCGCCAGGTCCTCGGCGCGGCCGTAGCCGTAGGTGAAGCGGCGGTTGGCGGCGCGGCGGCCGAGGACGAAGGCGAGCCCGAGGGGTACGGCGGTCAGCGCGTCGGCGGCGTTGTGCGCGGTGTCGCCGAGCAGCGCGACCGAACCCGAGATGACCACGACGACCACCTGGGCCAGGGCCGTGACCCCCAGCACGACCAGGGAGATCCACAGCGCGCGCATACCGCGGGCGGAGGATTCCAGCGCCTGGTCGGTCTTCTCGGCCGCATCGTGGGAGTGCGGCGTGAGGAGGTGGCCTACGCGGTGCCGCCAGCGAGACAGACGGCCGGCGTGCCCGTGCTCGTGGTCGTGCTGGTGGTCGTGCTGGTGGTCGTGCTTGTGCTGGTGGGGATGCGGGTGCTGCTCGCTCACGGAGTTCCGCCCTTCCGGCGCGGCGGGCAAGGGGACGCCAGCGGCGCCCACCCCATTATGTGCACATGAACGCACGCATGCACTTATTACCTGCGCACCGTACGCAGTCGCAGATCGCGTGCGAAGTTGCAGACGGCATGCACGAGATCACAGAACAGTCGGCTCCGACGGCTCCGCGAGCACCCCGGCAGTCCCGCCGCGGGCCGCCCGGCGGCCGGCGGCCAGGGCGACAGCCGGCTGGACCACTGCCAGGACCACGCAGAGACCGGCCATGGCGGACCACATCGCGGCAACCCCGGCGCGTTCGAGGAGCTGGGTCCCGAGCAGCGGTGCGGCGACTCCGGCGATGCCCCAGCCGGTGCCGTAGACGGCGAGGTAGCGGCCGGTGCCGCCGGGCGGCGCCAATTCCGCCACGACGGCGAGGGCCCGCCCGACCAGCAGCAGGTCACCCAGACTCCACACGACGGTCGCGACGATGTGGGTACCGAAACCGTCGGCCACGGCGTACCCGGCCAGGCCGGCCGCCAGCAGGACGCCGCCGGCGGCGAAGGCGGCGGGCCCGGACCGGGCGGACAACGGCTCCAGGCGCAGCAAGGGCTGGCCGGCGACGATGGTGAGCGCCGAGACGGCCAGGAGCAGTCCGGCGTCGGCCGGCTCCAGGCCCCGTTCGGCCAGGGCGAGGGGCAGCGTGACCGCGATCTGCAGGTAGACCGCGGCGAAGAGCGTGCCGGTGAAGAGCATCGCGAGGAGCATGCGGTCACGCCACGGCGCGATCCTCGCAACGCCGCCCCCTCGCCCGCGCGTTCCCGGCCGGTCGGCAGGCAGGGCGACGCGGACGACCAGCGCACACAGCAGGCAGGTGACGGCATCGGCGACGAACAGCCACCGCAGATCCCACCGGCCGAGCCCGGCCGCGATCACTCCGGCGGCCAGACCCGCCACCGCGAGCGCGGCGTTGAGCAGGCTGTACGCACGTACCCGCGCGGCTTCCCCCACCGCGTCGGCGATCATCGCCTGGCTCGGCGGCTCGTACAGCTCGAAGACCAGCCCGAGCAGCACCGTGAACCCCATCACGACCGCCAGACCCGGCGCGGCGGCGATCCCGGCCTGCGCCACGGCGCAGCCGGCCAGACCGGCGACCATCGTCCGGCGCCGCCCGAACCGGTCGGCCAGCCGGCCACCGGCCAGGCGCGAGGGAATCGTGGCGAACCCGAAGACGGCGACCACCAGCCCGGCTGTCGCAGGAGCGGCGCCGTACCGCGCAGTGATCAGCACGGCGAGGAACGGCAGGGAGAACGCCCCGAGCCGGTTCACCGCACGGGCGGCGATGAGCACCCAGACGGTACGCGGCAACCGCTGCCCGCCGGAAAGACCCCGCACGACCCACCGCCCGTCACTGACAAATCAGATAACGTCAGTGACGACGCTAGACCTCGAAGGAGTGACCGGTCAAGTGATGTTCGACAGTCACGTAGCGACGCTGCTGGACGTATCGGCCGCCCTCGTGAACACGCTCACCGACGGCACCGCCCGCGGCCGCCCCTACACCGCGCCCCGCGACGGCGACCTGCCCACCGCCGTCACCGCCGCCCTCCCCGGCGAAGCCCGGGTCGAGCCCGCGGCGGCGGCGCACCTGGCCCGCACCGCCGACCAGCTACGGGCCGTCTTCGAAGCCGTGGAGGACCACCGCATCGACGCCGCCGCCGACCGGCTCAACACCCTCCTGCGCACCACCGGCGCCCGCCCCCAACTGGACCGCGTACCCGGCGAACCCTGGCAGGTCCACTTCCACGGCGCCGACGACACCCTCGCCGTCGGCTGGAGCGCCGGCTGCGCGACCGCCCTCGCCCTCGCCCTCGGCAGCGACCTCGCCGGCCGCCTCGGCGTCTGCCAGGCCCCCCGCTGCGACCGCGTCTACGTCGACACCTCCCGCAACGCGGCACGCCGGTTCTGCTCCACCGCCTGCCAAAGCCGCGTCAAAGCCGCCACCTTCCGCGCCCGCCACACCCCCGGCCACTGACCCTCATGGGCAGCAACACAGCGAATGGGAAAGCGTGTTGGGTTCACACCCGCACGGGTTCGAATCTCGTTTCCTCCGCTACGCCAACGGTTTGAGCAGCGTTCCGGCTCGCCGCATCCGGCGTGATCCGGCCGGAGCCGGGGCGGGGCGGGCGGTCAACGACGGCGTTGAGACCGCGCCGACAGTCGTGGTGGCGGGGGAGTCCCGCACCGACCCCGATCCGGGCCGGGTACGAGAGCGGCTCCCCTCCTCCGCGTGATTCGGGTCCGGGACCCGGCGCCGGAGAGTTGCCGGCAGCAACCGTTGCGCGTTACGCGGGTCTTACCAGGCCCGTGTCGAAGGCGAAGATCACCGCGTGGACCCGGTCCCGGGCCCCGATCTTCGCCAGTACCCGGCCCACGTGCGACTTGACCGTCGACTCCGCGAGTGAGAACCGCTCGGCGATCTCGGCGTTGCTCCAGCCGGTGGCCATGGCGATGAGGACCTCGCGTTCGCGGTCGGTCAAGGCGGCGAGCAGGCGCTCCTGTTCGTGGGTCGTCGGGCCCGGCATGCGGTCGGCGAAGGCGTCGAGGAGTCTTCGGGTCAGTCCGGGTGCGATGACGGCGTCGCCGGCGGCCACCGCCCGTACGCCGGCGATGAACTCGTCCGGCAGGGCGTCCTTCAGGAGGAAGCCGCTGGCGCCGGCGCGCAGTGCCGCGTACGCGTACTCGTCCAGGTCGAAGGTGGTCAGGACGAGGACCCGGGAGCGGCCGCCGGACTGGACGATGCGGCGGGTGGCCTCGATGCCGTCCATGCCGGGCATGCGGACGTCCATCAGTACGACGTCGGGGCGGAGTTCGGCGGCCTTGCGTACCGCTTCGGCGCCGTGTGTCGCCTCGCCGACCACCGTCAGATCGGGGTGCTGCTCCATCAGCATGCTGAAGCCGAGCCGCTGGAGGGTCTGGTCATCGACGATGAGGACGGTGGTCATGCGGAACGCTTCTCCCTGGGTGCCGAGGTGGTCGCGATCACGAAGCGGGCGTGTACGGTCCAGCCACCGCGGTCGTTGGGGCCCGCGGTCACGCTCCCGCCGTAGAGGGCGGCCCGCTCGCGCATGCCGACCAGGCCGCGGGCGTCGTCGTTGGACCGCGGGGTGAGCGCCGGTCCGGTGTCCTCGACCGTGGCGTCGACGGCGGTGTCGTCGGAGGTGATCGTCACCTGGACGGCCGTGTCGGCCGCCGCGTGCTTGAGGGTGTTCGTCAGGGCCTCCTGGACGACGCGGTAGACGGCGAGTTGGAGGCCGGGCGGCAGGTCGGGCCGGGCGCCTTCGGTGTGCAGGGTGACGGCGGGGCCTGCGGCGCGTACCCGCGCGAGCAGCGGCCCCAGGTCGCTGAAGCCCGGCTGGGGGGCGAGCGGGGTGGAGTCCTCGGTGGCGCTCCGGTCGTCGTCGCCGATGACCGCGAGCAGGCGGCGCAGTTCGGCCAGGGCGTCGCGGCCGCTGTCGGAGATGATGCGCAGGGTCTCGGCGCCCCGTTTCGGCTTCGCCTCGGTCAGTCCGGCGGCGCCGTTCGCGAGGCCGACGATGACGGCGAGGGTGTGGCCGAGGATGTCGTGCATCTCCCGGGCGACGCGCGCGCGTTCCGCGGCGGCGGCGAGCCGGGCCCGCTGGTCGCGTTCGACCTCCAGCCGGACGGCGCGTTCCTGCAGGCTCCTGATGTAGGCGTTCACGACCCGGGCCACCAGCCCCGCCGCGGCGACGGCCACCACGAGGGACGCCTGGATGAGTGCGATCACCCAGGTCTGCAGGCCGACCTCCTGCCCGTCGCCGCGGACGGCGGTGGCGAGGGCCGTCTGCGCGGCGGCGATCGCGACGCAGACCGCGAGCGATACGGGCCGCACGGCCCGGCCGACATTGAGCAGTGCCACCACCCGCGCGGCCTCGGACCCCGTGTTGGCGTCCCAGGCGAGTGCCACGGCGGCCACGGCCGAGGTGACGGCGAAGATCAGGATGGGCCGCTGCTGCCGCCACAGCAGCGGAATGCAGAAGGCGGCCATCAGGGCCAGGAGTACGGGTACGCCGGGACCCGGGTCGCTGTCCGCGTTCTGCAGGGCCGGGATGCCGAACAGCGCGCAGAGCAGCGGCACACCCCAGCGCCTGACCCACGGATGGCCCTGGTCCGCCTCGACGATCCGTCTGAGCTTGCGCATAACCAGGACGTCCGAGGGCCGCTCCGCCTCGCCCAGCAGTACCTCGGGCTCGACCGGGGAGCCGGACGGCTGGGCCGCGGTCGGTGTGGTCACGTCGTACGCCCTCTCGGTGCGGGGACCGCCCGCCGGTTCCCCGGGGAGTACGGGGCCGGCCGGCGGGGCGGTTGTCGGTCGCGGGCGGGCGGGGCGCGTACCCCCTGCCCCGGATCGTACGACCGGAAGCTCAGCCCTTTCCGGTGGGCACGCGCTCGGGCTCCGGCGCGCTGTCGGGGACCTCGCCCAGCCGTAGCCGCAGCCTCTCGCCCTCCACGTCCACGTTCGGCAGCAGCCGGTCCAGCCGGCGGGGCAGCGACCAGGCACGGCGGCCGAGCAGCGCCATGATCGCGGGCACGATGGTCATCCGCACCACGAAGGCGTCGAAGAGGACGGCGGCGGCCAGGCCGAGGCCCATCGACTTGATGATCGACTCGTCGCTGAAGACGAACCCGGAGAACACCGCGATCATGATGACCGCCGCGGCCGTGACCACCCGGGCCCCGTGCCGGAACCCGGCGACGACGGCCTCGTTCGGCGCGGCCCCGTGGACGTACTCCTCGCGCATCCGGGTCACCAGGAAGACCTGGTAGTCCATGGCGAGTCCGAACACCACCCCGATCATGAAGATCGGCAGGATGCTCACGACCGGGCCGGTCTGGTCGACGCCGAAGACGTCCGCGAACCAGCCCCACTGGAAGACGGCGACGACGACACCGAGGGTCGCCAGCACGCTCAGCAGGAAGCCGGCGGCAGCCTTGAGCGGAACCAGGATCGAGCGGAACACCAGCATCAGCAGGATCAGCGCCAGGCCGACGACCACGCACAGGTACGGGACGAGGGCGTCGGTCAGCTTGCCGGAGATGTCGATGTTGAGGGCGGTGGTGCCGGTGACCATCACCTCGGCGCCGGTGCCCTCCCGCAGGTCCGCGCTCCGGTCGCGGATGTCGGAGACGAGGTCGACCGTCTCCCCGCTGCTCGGCGAGGAGCCCGGGACGGCGCTGATCAGGGCGACGTCACCGCCCTGGTTGAACGTCGCGGGGCTCACCGAGGCGACGTCGGGCAGCGAGTCGAGCAGGGCGCGCGCCTCGTCGGCGGCGGCCTGGGGGTCGCCGCTGCCGCGGGCGTCGACCACGACCGACAGCGGGCCGTTGTAGCCGGGGCCGAAGCCGTCGGTGATGGTGTCGTACGCGATGCGCCGGGTGCTGCCGGGGGCGGCGGACTCGTCGCTCGGCATGCCGAGTTCCAGCGACAGGGCGGGGGCGGCGAGCAGGAGCAGCCCGGCGACCGAGGAGAGGAGGACCTTGACCGGGTTGCGCAGCACGAACGTCGACCAGCGCACGCCCAGGGGCTCGCGCTCGCCGCGCTCGACGGAACGCATCCGGCGGGTCCTGAGCTTCCCGGTCGCGATCCGTCCGCCGGCGAGGCCGAGGATCGCGGGCAGCAGGGTGAGCGCGATCACCACGGCGACGACCACCGCGAACGCGGCGCCGAGCCCGATGTCGGTGAGCACCCTGATGCCGATGACGCTGAGCCCGGCCAGCGCGATGATCACGGTGAGCCCGGCGAACACCACCGCGGAACCGGCCGTACCGACCGCCCGCCCGGCGGCCTCCTCCGGCGCGTGCCCGCCCTTCAGCTCCTCCCGGTAGCGGGAGACGATGAACAGGGCGTAGTCGATGGCCACCGCCAGGCCCAGCATCAGGGCGAGCGTGCTCGTGTTCGAGCTGAGGTCGATGAACGAGCCGGCGAGGGTGATCGAGAGGATCGCCAGCCCGACCCCGAACAGCGCGGTCAGCAGCGGCAGCCCGGCCGCGACCAGCGAGCCGAAGGTGATGACCAGGACGACGGCGGCGATCAGGATGCCGATCAGCTCGGTCGTACTCTGGTGGGCTTCCTCGGCCACCGCCGTGCCGCCCATGCTGACGTGCAGGCCGGTCCGCTCGCCCTGGGCGGCGATATCCTCCAGGTCCGCGCGGGCCCGGTCGCTGACGTCGGTGTCCGCGACCTCGTACGTCACCTGCGCGTAGCCGATCGTGCCGTCCTTGCTGACGGTGCCGCCGGCGTACGGATCGGCCACCGCCTTCACCTGGTGCGCCTGCCCGAGGTCGGCGACCAGTGCCTCGACCCCGGCCTTGTGGGCGCCGGACGTCAGCCGCTGCCCGTCCGGCGCCTCGAAGACCACCCGGGCCGTGGCCCCGTCGGCCGAAGCCTGCGGAAACTCCTCGGTCAGCAGGTCGAGGGCCTTCTGGGACTGGGTGCCGGGGATGCTGAAGGTGTCCGTCGTCTTGCTCTCCACGCCCGTGGCGGCGATGCCGACGGCGGCCAGCACGGCTATCCACAGCATGAGGACGAGCCTTCGCCGCCGGAACGAGAACCGGCCGAGCCGGTAGAGGAACGTGGCCACGGAGAACCCCCGGGAGGCGTGCAGAGGACGGGACTGGGGCCGCGATCCGACCCCGCGCTCCACGCTAGGTACGCCTGGCCTCGGTCGATTGGGTCCACGGTGGCGAAGAAGGCGGTCGGCGGTGATACCGCGGTGCCATCCCGGGATCCTCCGCGAGAGGTAGGCCGGGGGTCTTCGCGTACGCATCCGGCTCTCCGGGGCCGCTCCCGTGTGTCGCGGACGCAGGAACGTTACCCTAAGTCACTGCCGCCCTACATTCTGTGCCAGCGGGTGACCGCCCGCCTCTACCGGGTCACAGGAGGATTCGCATGCGCCTGCGTCGTGTCGCCACCGTGCTGGGCACTCTGGCATCCACCGGGGCCCTGGCCCTCGGGCTCGCCGGCTCGGCCGCGGCCGCCCAGGGCACGCTCGTCCTCGACGGCCGGCAGTACCAGAACCCGAGCGGCTGCTACGACTCGACCCGGTGGCCGCTGCGGGTCGCCAACAACACCGACCAGTCGGTGGTCATCTACAACGGGAAGGACTGCGGCGGCCGGGTGGTGGATGTCGTCCGGCCGGGCGGCCAAAGTGTCTCCGAGTTCGGCGGGAGCGTCTACGTGCACTGACCCGTACCCGGCGTCAGCCCCCGCCCTGCCCTCCGGGATCGGCGGCCCCTGCCACCCGCGACTCCCAGGCACGTGAGTGGGGGTTCGCCGAAGTGCGCCACCACCGGACGCGGTTCACCAGGCTGCGCGACTCCGCGGGCTTGCTGGGCAACCTGGCGGACCGTGCCAAGGGGCTCACCGCAGACGCCTTCGCGCCCGCCACGGACGGGGTCCGGGACCATTCGATCAAGCGCTACATCGCCGCCATCGAGCAGAACCTCTGCTGACCAACCCGCGCCCGGGCCCCCGCGGTCGACCACCGCGGTCGACCACCGCCGCGCTCTCACGGCGCGTGCGCTGGGACAACCGGGTGCGCCGCGTCGTTCGTTCGGGTTTCGCGGCATTTCAGCGCGGACGCGGGGGAAGTCCGTCGCTGCGGGGCGATCGGCCCCGTGAAAGTCCGGTACGACAGGAGCGGATGCCATGGCAGCAGACCCGACGGTGAACGCCTTCTTCAGCCTTCACGTCCCCGGCGACCTCGTCGAGGCCCTGGTCGGCCTGCAGCAGGAACAGCGGGAACGGGTGGACCCGCAGCAGCGCGAACACATCCACATCACCCTGGGCTTCCTCCACAACGCCGACGCGGCACGCCTCGCCGACGCCGCCGCGCTGCTCAGCGGCGGCGACTGGCCCGCCCCCGTCATCAGGCCGACCGGTGAAGTACGGCATGGAAGCTGGCGGTTGCAGAAGGACCCGTCCTACCACTACGACGGCGACCTGGTACAAGCGCAGGAGCAAGTCCGGCTGGGCGTGGAGCACACGGACGAACTCGCCGCGATCTACTCCGGCCTCATCGACCGCCTGGGGATCGCCGAGGACGGGTTCTGGCCCCACGTCACCCTGGGCCTGGCACGGCACGACTTCCCCCTCGCGGCGGTCACGAACATGCCCCTGCCCACCCGGGGATCAACCGCTCCCAGCGTCGACCTGCAGCAGGAGCTGACCGCCACCGACTTCAGGATCCTGGTCCGCAAGGAACTCGGCTGATCGCGGCGGGGCACCGGCCTGCCGTACGTCCCTGTTCTCACTCCAGTGGCCGGTCCGGTGGGCACTTCTTGCACGACGCGCGCGCGGCCACGTCGGTCCTTGCGCCCGCCTGCCCCTGACCTGCGGGGTCGAACAGGATGCGGGAAGTCCCGGCAGGACGCCGCCGCCCGCAGGGCGGCTGCGCCGCGCGTATCCGCCGCGGGCGGCAGCCGTCCCGTTCTCCTACGGTTTCCGGGAGAGAGGGAAGGTTCCCGACGACTGCCCGCGACTCGCTGTGCCAGGAGGAGCCCGATGGCCAAGAGGGGTCCTCACACGGCGCTCGGGGCAGCGGCGCTGAGCCGGCGTACGCGCTACGGAACCGGAGCCTCCGGGCGGATGCGCAAGGTCCTGGGCCGGGAACTCGTCACCGAGCTGGAAGCTCTCTGCGGCCGTCCTGCCGCGGGGACGCGCGACATCGCGGTGGACCTCGCGTCGATCGCGGCGGCCGCCGCACTCGGCACCTTCGCCGGCCACCGCTGGGGCCCGCTGCTGGCCGCCGGCTACATCGGCATACGGCAGCGCCACCTGGCGAACCTGGTCCACGAGTGCGTCCACTCCAAGCTGCTGGCCGACCGGAGGGGAAACCGCGTCGTCGGATACGTGCTGACGGCCCTCCTCGGCGAGGGCTTCCTGCCCTACCGCAACAGCCACGTGGTGCACCACGCCAAGCTCGGCTCCGACGAGGACCCGATGTTCCGGTCCTACCTGGCCGGCGGCATACGTGCGGCCGGGCCCACGCGGCGCTCCTTCGTCCTGCGCGTCATCGCGCGCAACGCCGTCTGGCACCTGCCGAAGAACGCCGTCCGCACGCTCGTCACCAAAGCGCCGGACGAGGCGTGGCGGGCGTTCGCGGGGCGGGCGGCGCTGTGGGCGGGCCTGGTGGCCGTGTGCTGGCCGCTCGGTCTCCTGCCGTACTTCCTGCTGTACTGGGCGCTGCCGGCGGTCTTCGTCAGGCCCGTCGTCAACTGGCTCACCGACCTGGGCAACCACGCCGGCGTCATCGAGAACGCGGACCCGCTGCTCCAGACCCGCGGCTGGTCCTCGCACTGGCTCACCCGCCACCTTCTCGGCAACCACCTCGACGACATGTACCACCCGATCCACCACTGGTGCCCGCAGATCCCCTGGCGCCGGCTCCCCGAGGCCGCCGCCCTGGCCGCGCGGAGCCTGGACCGGTGGGCCGAGACGCCCTGGTGCAGCGGCTACTTCTTCCGGCGCAGGGCCACGCCGGACCAACCGTGCGTGATCGAGGACATCGTCGCGCGCCTGAACGCGACCGCCGCCCGCGTCGGCACCGTACGCGCCGACGGTACGGCCGCCTGAGCACTGCCCGGCTGCCGTGCGCGCCGCCGCACCG
>NZ_JACBXC010000780.1 GCF_013870535.1 Streptomyces phytophilus
AGCGGACGACGGTCGGCGCGTCGTCGACGGCGACGGCCTCGCGCAGCTGGGCGCGGAGCTGGTCGGCGTCGCGCGGCGCGGCGATCCGCAGGCCGGGGACGACCTGGAGGATCGACATGTCCCACATGCCGTGGTGCGAGGCCCCGTCCGGCCCGGTCACCCCGGCCCGGTCGAGCACGAACGTCACGCCGCAGCGGTGCAGCGCGACGTCCATCAGCACCTGGTCGAAGGCCCGGTTCAGGAAGGTGGCGTAGACCGCGACGACGGGGTGCAGCCCGCCGGTGGCCAGGCCGGCGGCGGAGACCGCGGCGTGCTGCTCGGCGATGCCCACGTCCCACGTCCGCCCCGGGTACGCGGCGGCGAACGCGGCGAGCCCGGTGGGGTGGAGCATCGCGGCGGTGATCGCCACCACGTCCTCGCGCTCGGCGCCGATGCGTACCAGTTCGTCGGAGAAGACCGACGTCCACGACGGCGCGCCGGGCGGTGCGACCGGCTCGCAGGTGAAGGGGTCCATGACGCCGACGGTGTGGAAGCGGTCGGCCTCGTCGTCCAGCGCGGGCTGGTAGCCGCGGCCCTTCTCGGTCAGGCAGTGCACGAGGACCGGCCCGTGGAACCGCTTGGCGCGGCGCAGCGCGGACTCGACGGCGGCGGTGTCGTGCCCGTCGACGGGGCCGACGTACTTCAGCCCCAGGTCCTCGAACATGCCCTGCGGCGCGAAGGCGTCCTTGAAGCCCTTCTTCGCGCCGTGCAGCGAGTCGTACAGCGGCTTGCCCACCACCGGCGTGCGGTCGAGCAGTTCCTTGCCCCAGGACAGGAAGCGCTCGTAGCCGTCGGTGGTGCGCAGGGTCGCCAGGTGGTCGGCGAGGCCGCCGATGGTGGGCGAGTAGGAGCGCTCGTTGTCGTTGACGACGATGACCAGCGGCCGGTCCCGGGCGGCGGCGATGTTGTTCAGCGCCTCCCAGGCCATGCCGCCGGTCAGCGCCCCGTCGCCGATGACCGCGACGACGTGGTCGCCGCTGCCGCGCACCTCGTTGGCCTTCGCCAGGCCGTCGGCCCAGCCGAGGACCGTGGAGGCGTGGCTGTTCTCGATGACGTCGTGCTCGGACTCCGCCCGCGACGGGTAGCCGGACAGGCCGCCCTTGCCGCGCAGCCCGGAGAAGTCCTGCCGGCCAGTGAGGAGTTTGTGCACGTACGACTGGTGGCCGGTGTCCCACAGGATGCGGTCGGCCGGCGAGTCGAAGACCCGGTGCAGCGCGAGGGTCAGCTCGACGACGCCGAGGTTCGGACCGAGGTGGCCGCCGGTGCGGGCAACGGCGTGGATGAGGAACTCGCGGATTTCCCCCGCCAGTTCGTCCAGCCGCTCCGGCGGGAGCGCCTTCAGGTCGCGGGGGCCGCCGATGCTCTCCAGGAGCGACATCTCATTCCCCTTCCGCTCGCCCACCGCCTCGGACGCGGTTGCCGCCGATGGTCTCCCGCGCGGCCCGCAGCGACTCCTTCAGCGAGGACGTGGTGGCGAGGATGGAGGTGGGCTCGTAGCCGCAGTGGGCCATGCAGTTGGCGCACCGGGGGTCGCGGCCGCGGCCGTACTTGTCCCAGTCGGTGTCCTCTACCAGCTCCCGGTACGTCGGCACGTAGCCGTCGCTCATCAGGTAGCAGGGGCGCTGCCAGCCGAAGAGCGAGTAGTTGGGGATGGCCCAGGCCGTGCACGGGAAGTCGACCTTGCCCTCCAGGAAGTCGAGGAACAGCGGGCTGTGGTTGAGCCGCCAGCGCTTGCGGTTGCCGCCGGAGAACGCCTTCTTGAACAGCTCGCGGGTCTGCTCGACGCCGAGGAAGTGCTCCTGGTCGGGCGCCTTCTCGTAGGCGTACGCGGGCGAGATCATCATCTCGTCCACCTGGAGGTCGTCGTTGAGGAAGTCGAGGACCTCGACGACGGTCTGCGGGGTGTCGGTGTTGAAGAACGTCGAGTTCGTGGTGACCCGGAACCCGCGCCGCTTGGCCTCCTTCATCGCGGCCACGGCCTCGTCGAAGACGCCTTCCTTGGCGACCGACTCGTCGTGCCGCTCGCGCAGCCCGTCGATGTGCACGGCGAACGCGAAGTACGGCGAGGGCTCGAACTTGTCGAGCTTCTTGCGCAGCAGCATCGCGTTGGTGCACAGGAAGACGAACTTCTTGCGGGCGACGAGCTGCCGCACGATCTCGTCGATCTGCGGGTGCATCAGCGGCTCGCCGCCGGCGATCGAGACCATCGGCGCACCCGACTCCAGCACGGCGCCGACCGCCTGGGCCACCGGCATACGCTGCTTGAGCACGCCCGCGGGATGCTGGATCTTTCCGCAGCCTTCGCACTTGAGGTTGCAGGCGAAGAGTGGTTCCAGCTCCACGATCAGCGGAAACTTCTCCCGCCTCTTGATCGTCTTCTGCGAGAAGAGATAGCTGGCAACCTTGAGCGACTGGCGCAGTGGCATGGCCATCAGGTTCGCCTCCTGGAGATCATCACATGACGGTGCCATTCGAAAAATGCAGGAAGAACTGAGCTGAGCACGCGGTACGCGGCGATACCGCCGCGCAGCGTTCCGAAACGGACGAGTTCATGCTCGGGCGCGTCCACGACCACCCGGACGGCGGCCACGGGCCGGGTCCCGGAGGTCGCCGCGGCCGTGCGCAGGGTGGCGGCGGACTCCATGTCGACGGCGACCGCGCCGCGCTCGCGCAGCCGGGTGCGACCGGCCGCGCCGCGTACGACGTGGTCGGTGCCCAGCAGCAGTCCAGTGTGCACCCGGGCGTCGAGGAGCGCGAGGGCGTCGAGCAGCGGACCGTTGTCCGGGCAGCCGGTGGTCCCGGCGTCCTCGCCCTCGGCCCGTACGGCGTCCGCGACGACGACGTCGCCGGGGCG
>NZ_JACBXC010000781.1 GCF_013870535.1 Streptomyces phytophilus
GCGGCGCGGTACGAACTCCGTCGTGGTGAACGTCACCGCGTCCCGCGCCGAGGCGCCGTCGGTGATCCACCAGTAGGTGGGATTCTCCCCGTAACCCGCGAAGAGCGGGTCGGGCGACCAGTTGAGGATCAGCTCGTCCTTGCCGTCGCCGTCGAAGTCAGCGGCGCCCGCGGGCCGGGCGTTGCGGTCCTTCGCGGGCGTCCGCTTGCCGTCCGGGGTGCGTGCCGGGCCCTCGCGCAGCACGGACGTGCGCTCGCCGCCGTCGATGAGCGTGGCGTCGTCGTACGTCGAGACGAGCAGCGCGTCGCGGCCGTCGCCGTCCGGGTCGGCGGCGGCGAAGCCGCCCGGACCGTAGTAGGAGCTCTCGTCGGCGGTGTCCGGCTCCGGCAGGTCGAGGACGACAGGCTCGCCGCCGTCGCCGGGGTAGAGCGTGGCCTTGCCGTCGACCTCGGGCGCCTCCGTCTCGTAGCCCGGCTCGTTGTTGCGGCCCCCGTCGTCGCCCACGGCGACGTCGCGCTCCCCGTCGCCGTCGAAGTCCCCGAAGGCGTACGCGCTGCCTGCCGTCAACTCGCGGACCTCGCCGGACAGTCCCGTGCCGGGGCTCGCCGGGTAGAGCGTGTTCATGCCCTGCTCGCCGTCGTTGATCCCCTGGCGCAGCAGCGCCGTCGCCCGCGGCTCGCCGGAGGGGTCGATCTCGTCTGCCCGGAGCGTGCCCTCCTCGGACGGCAGGCCGGTGTCCGTGCGCGCGGGCTCGCCCGCCCGGCTGAACGGCCCGTACAGCACCACCAGCCGCACGTCCGTGGCCGCGGCGACCCGCTCCTGCATCGCCAGGTCGTGGTGGCCGTCGGCGTCGAAGTCGCCGCGCACCAGCGAGGCCGAGTCCACGCCGGGCAGCTCCGCCGGCAGCCGCAGCGCGACCGCCTCCGGCCGGGCGACGGGCTGCTCGGGGCCACCGAAGGTCACGTAGGGCCGCAGCGGCTTCCCCAGCAGGTCGTTCTGCCGCTCGACGGCCCCGGCTGCGGTCGTCACGAAGTCGGGGAAACCGTCGTCGTCCAGGTCGGCGGTGGTCAGCTCGGCCATGTTGAGCTGGTCGGGCGCGGGGGAGTCGGCGGGCAGCGCCGGCAGGCCGAGGTCGCCGCGGCCGTAGACCGTGCGGGTCGCCGGATCCAAGCCGTCGGCGGTGCCGTACACGACTGCGACGCGCTGCTCTGCCGCCTCGTCGTCGCCGACGAAGACGGGGACGAGGAGGTCGCGGTGGCCGTCGCCGTTGATGTCGTCCGGGTCCTGCGACCCCTCGCCCGGCGCCGGGGCCCGGCTCGCCGTCGGCGGCGCGGGCACGCCGGGCTTCGACGCGCCGTCCGCCGAGGGCGACGGGCCGCCGCCCCCGTCGTCGTCACCGCAGGCGGTGAGGACGAGCAGGGAGCACAGGGCGAGCGCGGGCAGCGTGGCACGGCGGATCATGTGCGCCACTGTCGCAGCGGGCGGACGGCCGCCGGTCCCTCGAACGGGCGATCGTTGCACGTTCGTTGGCAATCGGGCGCCCGCGCCCCGCGGGGCGTCAGCGCGGCAGGACGGACTCGACGGCCGCGATCAGCGCGGTGTCGTCCGGCGCGGTCCGCGGGCGGAACCGGGCAACCGGCCTGCCGGAGGCGTCCAGCAGGAACTTCTCGAAGTTCCACTGCACGTCGCCCGCCGCCCCGTCCGGGTCCGGCGTCCGCACCAGCTCCCGGTACAGCGGGTGCCGGTCCGGGCCGTTGACCTCCAGTTTCTCGAACATCGGGAAGGTCACGCCGTACGTCGCCGAGCAGAAAGTCGCGATCTCCCCGGCCGTACCCGGCTCCTGGCCGCCGAACTGGTTGCACGGGAAGCCGGCGACCGCGAAGCCCCGGTCCGCGTACTGCGCGTGCAGCTTCTCCAGGCCCGCGTACTGGGGGGTCAGTCCGCACTTCGACGCCACGTTGACCGCGAGCACCGCGGTGCCCCGGAACTGCCCCAGCGAGGCGGGTTCGCCGGCCAGGGTGCGCAGCTCGACGTCGTAGACGCTCATGGGCAGCAGGTCCTCTCCGCGTGCGGGTCATCGCTTCGGTACGGCATCACCCGTACCCGCCGCAAGTCTGCCATCCGGAGATCTTCGGGAGGGCACCCGGTGGGCCTACGCTTCGGCTGGTCGGCACGGCACGGCGGTCCGGACGCGGAGGGGAGGGGCGCGTTGGCGGAGCTGGAGCGCGGGGATCCGCGGGAGATCGGCGGCTACCGCGTGCTGGGGCGGCTCGGCGCCGGCGGCATGGGCGTCGTCTACCTCGGCCGCTCGCCCGCCGGAACGCTCGTGGCGGTCAAGGTCGTACGCCCCCGGCTGGTCGGCGACGGCCGGTACCGCGCCCGCTTCCGCCGCGAGGTCGCCGCCGCCCGCACGGTCACCGGCGCCTACACCGCGCCCCTCGTCGACGCCGACCCGGACGCCGAGCCGCCGTGGCTGGCCACCGCGTACCTGCCGGGGCTCTCCCTCGACGAGGCGGTCGGCACGTTCGGCGCACTGCCCACCGCCGTGGTGCGGCTGCTCGCCTCCGCGCTCGCGGAGGCGCTCGCCGGGATCCACGGCGCCGGCCTGGTGCACCGCGACCTCAAGCCCGGCAACATCATGCTCACGCCCGGCGGCCCGCGCGTCATCGACTTCGGCATCGCCCGCCCCGAGGACTCCGCGACCCTCACCCAGGACGGCGCCCTGCTCGGCACACCCGGGTTCATGTCGCCGGAGCAGGCCGCGGGCGGGCGCGCCGGGCCGCCGGCCGACGTGTTCGCCCTCGGCTCGGTGCTCGCGTACGCGACGGCGGGCAAGGCGCCGTTCGACGCGGGCAACCGGATCGACACGCTGCAGCGCATCCGGCG
>NZ_JACBXC010000782.1 GCF_013870535.1 Streptomyces phytophilus
GCCTCCGGGCGTCGATGAGCATTTCCTGTACGTTCGCCAGCCGGCTCCCCGCGTCGTCCACCGCGTTGCGCGTCCAGTCGCCGTTGGAGTCCAGGTGCCAGGAGTCGACGGTGTCCGACATCCCCGTCTCCAGCAGCCGGTTCAGCGCCTCGCGGTGCGCCGGGTCCGCGACCCGGACGAGCGCCTCGATGCGCCGGTCGAGGTTGCGGTGCATCATGTCCGCGCTGCCGATCCACACCTCCGGCTCGCCCCCGTTGCCGAAGGCGAAGACCCGGGAGTGCTCCAGGAACCGGCCCAGGATGCTGCGTACCCGGATGTTCTCCGACAGGCCCGCCACCCCCGGCCGCACCGCGCAGATGCCGCGCACCCAGATGTCGACCGGCACGCCCGCCGTCGACGCCCGGTAGCAGGCGTCGATGACGGCCTCGTCGACGATCGAGTTGACCTTGATGCGTACGTACGCGGGCTGGCCGGCCCGGTGGTGCGTGATCTCGCGGTGGATCCGGTGGACGAGGCCCTCGCGCACCGACGTGGGCGCGACCAGCAGCCGGCGGTAGTTCTCCCGCCGCGAGTAGCCGGAGAGCCGGTTGAAGAGGTCGGAGAGGTCCGCGCCGACCTGCGGGTCGGCCGTCAGCAGGCCCAGGTCCTCGTAGAGCCGGGCGGTCTTGGGGTGGTAGTTGCCGGTGCCGACGTGGCTGTAGCGGCGCAGGGTCTCGCCCTCCTGCCGTACGACCAGCGACAGCTTGCAGTGCGTCTTCAGCCCGACGAGCCCGTACACGACGTGGCAGCCCGCCTCCTCCAGCTTCCGCGCCCACTTGATGTTCGCCTGCTCGTCGAAGCGCGCCTTCAGCTCCACCAGCACCAGCACCTGCTTGCCGCTCTCCGCCGCGTCGATCAGGGCGTCGACGATCGGCGAGTCACCGGAGGTGCGGTACAGCGTCTGCTTGATGGCGAGCACGTCCGGGTCGGCCGCCGCCTGCTCCAGGAACGCCTGGACGGAGGTGGAGAAGGAGTCGTACGGGTGGTGCAGCAGCACGTCGCGCTCGCGCAGCGCCGCGAAGATGTCCGGCGCCGACGCCGACTCGACCTCGGCGAGGTCGCGGTGCGTGCCGGCGACGAACTTCGGGTACTTCAGCTCCGGCCGCTCCTGCGTGGCGATGCCGAAGAGCCCGGTGAGGTCGAGGGGTCCCGGCAGCGGGTAGACCTCGGCCTCGGAGATCTTCAGCTCGCGGACCAGCAGGTCCAGCACGTACGGGTCGATGGACTCCTCCACCTCCAGCCGCACCGGCGGCCCGAAGCGGCGCCGCATCAGCTCCTTCTCCAGCGCCTTGAGCAGGTTCTCCGCGTCGTCCTCCTCGACCTCCAGGTCCTCGTTGCGCGTGACCCGGAAGGCGTGGTGCGCGAGGACCTCCATGCCCGGGAAGAGGTCTTCGAGGTGCGCGGCGATGACGTCCTCCAGCGGTACGAACCGCTGTGCGCCGCCGACGGAGGCGGTCTCCAGCAGCCGCGGCAGCAGCGGCGGCACCTTGACGCGGGCGAAGTGCCGGTGGCCGCTGACGGGGTTGCGGACGACGACCGCGAGGTTCAGGGACAGCCCCGATATGTACGGGAACGGGTGCGCCGGGTCGACGGCCAGCGGCGTCAGCACGGGGTAGATCTGCTGCCGGAAGAGGGTGAAGAGCCGGGCCTGCTCCTTCTCGCCCAGGTCGGCCCAGCGGATCAGCTGGATGCCCTCGTCGGCCAGCGCCGGCTGCACGTCCTGCTGGAAGCAGGCGGCGTGCCGCGCCATCAGCTCGCGCGAGCGGTTCCAGATCAGGTCCAGCACCTCGCGCGGCTGCAGCCCGGAGGCGGAGCGGGTGGCGACGCCGGTGGCGATGCGGCGCTTGAGGCCGGCGACGCGCACCATGAAGAACTCGTCCAGGTTGCTGGCGAAGATCGCCAGGAAGTTCGCGCGCTCCAGCAGCGGAGTGGCCGGGTCCTCGGCCAGCTCCAGGACCCGTTCGTTGAACGCCAGCCAGCTGCGCTCGCGGTCCAGGAAGCGGCCCTGGGGCAGTTCCTCGTCCGCCTCCTGGCCGTCGTAGTCGTCGGCGTCGGCGTCGATGTCCGGGTCGATCTGCTGGGCCGCCCGCTGCATGGCGGGGGCCACCGCGTGCGGGCGGCGGGCGGCGATCGAGCCCACCGACGGCTGGGCCGGCTGCGCGGGCTGGGCGGCGGTGACGAGGGGCGAGCTGTCGTCCATGCCCCTATTCTCCCGTGTCCGGGCCTGACCCGGCACGGTGGAGACGTTCGCGGCGGAGCGCTGCATCCACCGATGCTCGCAACCGAGGTTGAACCGAGGGTAACGACGCGGCCAACCCTCGGTGCCGGTACGGGCCCGCCCGCCCCGGTCAGCCCTCCGTGCGGTACATCAGGTCCGTCTCGTGCGTGCGGAAGCCCATCCCCTCGTAGACCGCGACCGCCGGGGCGTTGTCGGCGTCCACGTACAGCATGGCCGTCGGCATGCTGCGGTCGTACGCCAGATGGCGCAGCCCGATCGTCGTCAGCGCCTTGCCGAGGCCGCCGCCCTGCGCGTCGGGGTGCACCCCCAGGACGTACACCTCGCCGAGCTGCTCCGCGCTGTGCACCTTCGTCCAGTGGAAGCCGACGACCTTCCCGGCGCGCTCGGCGAGGAAGAAGCCGCGCGGGTCGAACCACGGCTCCGCCTCGCGGTCGTCCAGGTCCGCCTGCGTCAGCGAGCCCTGCTCGGGGTGGTGGGCGAAGGCGGCGGCGTTGACGGCCAGCCACTCCGCGTCGTCCTCGCCCGGCCGGAACGTACGCACCGCGACCCCCGCCGGCAGCCGCGCCTCCGGGGCGCCCTCCCCGGCGAACCCGTCGAGCGGCATGC
>NZ_JACBXC010000783.1 GCF_013870535.1 Streptomyces phytophilus
GCCGGAACCGGAGCCGGAGCCCCGAGCCGTACCCGTACCCGTGTTCCGCCTCGTGTCCGTGCTCACCTGACCCCGCCCTCCTTCCTCCCCATGCCGTCCCCGACCTCCGGGGGCAGCAGCCGCCGCAGCCGCTGGTTCACCCCCGCGAGCGCGCCCCGGTCGCCGGACGCCATCGCCCGCCTGCCGTCGCGGATCGCCGCGTCCGCCTGGCCGCGCGGGTGCATCATGTCGCGCATCTCCACCAGGGCGTTGAACACCACGAAGTCCCACTCGTCCGTCCGCCGCAGCAGCTCCACCTGGAACTCCTCCGCCCGCTTCACCAGCTTCCGCAGCTCCACGGGTGTCGCGTCCCCGCCCAGCGCGCTTGCGCGGCCGCGCAGGTTCTCCAGTTCCCGCCGGTCGGACGGGGTGCCGCCGACCTGCGTGATGATGTCCTCGCAGGCGCCGAGGAGGTCCCACAGGCGGCGTTCGAGGCCGGGGATCTCGATGGCCGCCTCGATGTCGTCCAGTTCGGCCTCCAGGTCGCGCATCCGGCGGTCGCTGGTCACCGCCGCGCCGGTGTCGACGCCCGCGGCGTCCACTTCGCGGCCGAGTTGGGTGAGGGGCCGGTGCTCCTCCAGTTTCTCCAGCCGGGTCCTGGCCTGTTCCGCGTGCTCGGACTCCGCGTCGTCCTTGAGGCTGCGTACGCGCTGCTCCAGGCGGCGCAGCCGGCCGGCCAGCTCCCGCTGGTCGGGGGCGACGAGTTCGGTGCGGTTGATCGTCGCCTCGAACTGCTGCTGGACCAGCGGGATATGGGCGGTCACCAGGGCCTCCCTGCTGCTCGCCTCGATCTCGAACGTCACCTCGACCTCGCTCTCCGCCGGCAGGTCGATGCGGACGTCACGCGGCCGGATCTCCAGCAGCCCCACCCGCGTGTTGCGCTCGGCGCGCGGCCGTTCGCCCTCCAGCAGCGGGATGCGGATCACCGCGTCCGGCTCCGAGCGGTGCAGGGGGATCGTGGTCCGGTAGATCTTCGTCACCTCGGCCGGCAGCGTCGTGCCCTTGCGGAGCAGCGGGTCGAACGAGCCGTCCGCCCGGCCGATGCCGAGGGTGCCCGTCAGTACGGCCTCGCCGGGGACGACCTTGGCGTGCGTGATCGACAGGCTGTCGCCGGCGAGCCGCTGCCGGGTGGCGGCGGCGTCGGTCAGCTCGACGGTGAAGCGGGAGGTGGCGCCGGCCGTGAGCGTGACTTCGGTGTAGAAGGTGCCGTCCGGGGAGAGCACGGTGTGCGGCCCGCGGAACGGGGGTTTGCCGTCCGGGTTGCTGAGCACGACGGCGTACCGGGTGAAGTCCACCGCGCTGCCGCTGGTCACCTTGCCGGACACCGGTACGTCCGCGGTGTCGACGGTCTGCGCCGGGTAGTTCAGCTCGACCGCGAACTCGCCCGGCGCCGCGACCCGCGCCTTCCGCGGCCGCCGTACGGTACGGGCGAACGCCGCGGCGCCGCGGGCCACCACGGTGGTCGGGTCCTGGCTGTGGTCCACGGCGATGCCGAGACCCGTGTCCGGGTCGGTGAGCAGCGCGCGCAGCCCCGGGCTGAGCGTCGAGCCGCCGGCCAGCAGCAGCCGGTCGATGTGGTCGGGGCGCAGCGCGCTGTCGGCCAGCGCGTCCCGGCAGAGTTCGATCGCGCGGGTGTAGAAGGGCAGCGCGAGGTCGTCGAGTGCGTCCCGGGTCAGCGTGTACTCGAAGGGCTGCCTGTCGCCCGCGGCGTCCAGCAGGTCGAAGTTCAGCTCGACCTTCTCCGTACGGGACAGCGCGATCTTCGCGTTCTCGGCCTCCACCTTGAGCTTGGCGAAGTTGCCCGCCCACGCGCGGTTGCCGCGGGCGAACTCCGCGAGCCCCAGCTCGCGCCGGACGGCGGGCGCCAGCAGGTCGTCGACGAGCGCCCAGTCGATGAGCTTCCCGCCCAGGTACGGATCGCCCGCGTGCTGGATCAGTTGCAGCTCGCCGTCGCGCTTGCTCATCACCGCGGCGTCGAAGGTGCCGCCGCCGAGGTCGAACACCATCCAGTGGGCGGAGTCCGAGGTGTCCTGCACGCCGTACGCGATGGCCGCGGCGGTCGGCTCCTGCACCAGCGGGCAGTGCTCGCTGAGCCCGGCCAGGGCGGCGGCCTCGGAGGTGGCGTTGTTCTGGTTGAGGGCGAAGGCCGCGGGCACGGTGATCACCGCGGCCTCCGGCTGGTGCCCGGAGTCGTGGGCGGCGTCCTGCCGCAGCGACTTCAGCACCTCGGCGGACAGCTGCTCCGGAGTGAGCGACAGCCCGGCGCGCTCGAACCGGCGCGCCGCCCCCGCCACCCCCATCTCCAGCTTGAACTCGGCGTGCGCGTCGGCCGGGTCGGACTCCGCCCGCTCCCTGGCGCGCCTGCCGACGTGGACGAGGTCCTTGCGGGGGATCCACACCGCCGACGGGGTGGTGTCCCAGCCGTCGTTGTTCTTCAGGATGCGCACGCCGCCGTCCTCCGCCACCGCGATCGCGCTGTTGGTGGTGCCGAGGTCGATGCCGTAGTCGATGGTCTCGCTCACTCCGGGGTCTCCTTGGTCGTCTCTGCACCGGGGGGCTGCGGGGGCCTGCCGACGATGACCTGGCCCATCTGGATGCGCGTGCCGCGGAAGTAGACGGACGGCCGCACGGTCTCCAGCACGACTTCGCGGGTCAGCTCCGCGTCGTCCTGGAAGACCAGCGCCTCCAGGGAGAGGCCGGAGTCGAACGGCTCGCCGTCGTGCTCCTGGATCTCCAGCCCGTCGTCGGCGAGGGCCTGGCGGCTCGCACGGACCTGGAGCCGGATCTGCCGCAGGTCGGCCGGCGAGAGCGAACCGGGGCCCTGGTCGAGCTTGCGCAGGGC
>NZ_JACBXC010000784.1 GCF_013870535.1 Streptomyces phytophilus
CGCACCGGCCGGTCTACGGCTCGAACTTGTAGCCCAGGCCGCGGACCGTCACCAGATAGCGCGGCGCGCCCGGGTCCGGCTCGATCTTCGCGCGCAGCCGCTTGACGTGGACGTCGAGGGTCTTGGTGTCGCCGACGTAGTCGGCGCCCCAGACCCGGTCGATGAGCTGCATCCGGGTCAGCACCCGGCCGGCGTTGCGCAGCAGCATCTCCAGCAGGTCGAACTCCTTGAGCGGCAGGTCGACCTTGCCGCCGGCGACCGTGACGACGTGCCGGTCGACGTCCATCCGCACCGGTCCGACCTCCAGGGCCGCCGGCTCGGCCTCCTCCGGTTCGCCGCGGCGGCGCAGGACCGCGCGGATCCGGGCGACCAGCTCCCGGGAGGAGAAGGGCTTCGTCACGTAGTCGTCGGCTCCTATCTCCAGCCCGACGACCTTGTCGATCTCGCTGTCCTTGGCGGTCACCATGATGACGGGGACGTTGGACCGGCCGCGCAGCTGGCGGCACACCTCCGTGCCGGGCAGCCCCGGCAGCATGAGGTCCAGCAGCACCAGGTCGGCGCCGTTGCGGTCGAAGTCGTCGAGCGCCTCGGGGCCCGTGGTGGCCACGGCTACCTCGAAGCCCTCCTTGCGGAGCATGTACGACAGTGCGTCGCTGAACGATTCTTCGTCCTCGACGACGAGAACCCGGGTCACGCTCTGACCTCCGAGGGGGACGGACAGCACGGGGTTGGGGGGGCGGGGCGGCGGGGGGTGGGGCCGCGCCGGGCGGTGGGCACGCGGGTCACGGAATGACCTCCGGAGCTGTGTCTGACGCGTCGGTCCCGTCGAGCCGGAGCCGGTCCTCGCCGTCGAGGTCCTCCGGCCCGATGAGAGCTCCGCTGCGGCCGGTGTGGGGCCGGCCGGTCTTCGGACGTGCGGCTTCGGGCAGCCGCAGGGTGAACGTGGAGCCCTGGCCCTCAGCGCTCCACACCGTGACCTCCCCGCCGTGCGAGGCGGCCACGTGCTTGACGATGGCGAGACCGAGACCGGTCCCGCCGGTGGCCCGCGAGCGCGCCGGGTCGACCCGGTAGAAGCGCTCGAAGACCCGCTCGCGGTCTTTCTCGGAGATGCCGATCCCCTGGTCGGTGACCGCGATCTCGATGAGGTCGCCGCCGGGGGCGGGCAGCCGGCGGGCCGCGATGCCGACCCTGGTACGGGCCGGGCTGTAGTTCACGGCGTTCTCCACCAGGTTGCCCAGGGCGGCGGCGAGCTGGCCGCGGTGGCCCCAGACGTGGAGTCCGGCCGCGCCGCCGGTGGCGATGGTTATCTGCTTGGCGCCGGCCTGCTGCCGGCACCGCTCTATGGCCTCGCCGACCAGCTCGTCGACCCGTACCGGCTCGGCGTCCTCCAGGGCGTCGTCGTTCTGCACCCGGGAGAGGTCGATCAGCTCCTGTACGAGGCTGGTCAGCCGGGTCGCCTCGCCCTGCATCCGGCCGGCGAACCGTTCCACCGCCTCGGGGTCGTCGGCGGCGTCCATGACCGCCTCGGAGAGCAGGGACAGGGCGCCGACGGGGGTCTTCAGCTCGTGGCTGACGTTCGCGACGAAGTCGCGGCGGACGGCCTCGATACGGCGGGCCTCGGTCATGTCCTCGACGAGCAGCAGGACGAGCCGGGAGCCGAGCGGCGCGACGCGGGCGGAGACCGCCAGTGCCTCGCCGCGTCCGCTGCGCCGCGGCAGGTCCAGCTCCACCTGCCGTATCTCGCCGTCGCGCCGGGTGTCGCGGGCCATGGCCAGCATCGGGTCCACCGCCAGCCGGCCGCCGCGGACCAGCCCCAGGGCGTACGCCGCGGAGCTGGCCTTGACCACGGCGTCGTCCTCGTCGAGCACGACGGCGGAGGAGCGCAGGACGGACAGGACGGTGTCCACGCCGGGCGGCAGTACCGCGTCCGTGTGCAGCGAGGTGCGCGTGGGTCTGGCCTGCTCACGCTCGCTCCACCGGAACGCGAGCACCGCGATCACGCCGGTGCAGAGCCCGGCGATCGCCGCCGCCGCGGCGACAGCTGCGTCCACGTCCATGTCTCCAGGTTAGGCACCTCGTGCACCCCTTCCACAGCCATCCGGGTGCGGTCTCGAACACTGGTCGCCAAGAGTTCACCCTCAGGTCGGTCCCGATTCACTAAGTGGCGCATCGTCCCCTGGATGGTGGATGCTGCATAAATCGGCAAAGAGGACGGACGGACACTGGGATGCGCGACTCTTACCACGAGGAGCTGGACTCGATCGGCGAGGGCCTCGTCGACATGGCCCGGCTGGTCGGCTCCGCCATGGGCCGTGCGACGGCGGCGCTGCTCGACGCCGACCTGCAGCTCGCCGAGAGCGTGATCGCGGGCGACGAGAAGGTGGACGACCTGCAGCGCGAGCTGGAGACGCGGGCCATCCAGCTGCTCGCCCGGCAGCAGCCCGTGGCCACGGACCTGCGCATCGTGGTGACGTCGCTGCGGATGAGCGCCGACCTGGAGCGCGCCGGCGACCTGGCCAAGCACGTCGCCAAGCTCGCCCGGCTGCGCTACCCCGGCCGCTGCATCCCCGACGACCTGCACGCCACCGTGCTGGAGATGGGGCAGCTCGCGCAGCGGCTGATGGCGAAGACCGCGGAGGTCGTCACCACCAAGAACGTCGACCTGGCGCTGGAGCTGGAGCAGGACGACGACAGGATGGACTACCTGCACCGCAAGATCTTCCAGCACCTGATGGACGACCGCTGGAAGCACGGCATCGAGACCGCGGTGGACGTGACGCTGATCGGCCGCTACTACGAGCGCTTCGCCGATCACGCCGTGTCCTGCGCCGGCCGGGTGGTGTACCTGGTGACCGGCGAGCACGCCGACGAGCTGAACGCG
>NZ_JACBXC010000785.1 GCF_013870535.1 Streptomyces phytophilus
CCGCCGCTACAAGGTCGTCGGCGGCGTCTGCGGCGGCCTCGGCCAGTACTTCGGCATGGACCCCGTCATCTTCCGCGTCGTCCTCGGCGTGCTCACCGCCACCGGCGGCCTCGGCCTCGTCGCGTACGGCTTCGCCTGGCTGCTGATGCCGCTGGACGGCGAGGACGACAGCGAGGGCCGCCGGCTGCTGTCCGGCCGGGTCGAGGGCTCGGCGCTGACGGCGCTGCTGTTCGCCATCGTCGGCTGCGGCCTGTTCCTGTCCGTGCTGAACTCCACGGACACCCACTTCTTCGCCGCGCTGCTGATCCTCTGCCTCGGCGGCGCCGCCTACTGGTCGCACCACCGCAGGACGCCCTGCGCGCCGCCGCGGCACACGCGAGCCGCCGCCGCTTCCTCACCGTCACCGGTGCCGCCGCCGCGCTCGCCTTCTCCGTGGGGCTGCCGCGGGCCCACGCGGACGAGCCGGCGGACCCGGGAACGGTCCGCCAGGAGCCCTTCACCCTCGGCGTCGACTCCGGCGACCCGGCCCCCGACGGCGTGGTGCTGTGGACCCGGCTCGCGCCCGCGGCGTTCGAGCCCGACGGCGGCATGCCGCCGGTGCCGTTCCTGGTCCACTGGGAGATCGCCCACGACGAGGGCTTCCGCCGCGTCGCCCGGCGCGGGCGGGAGTTGGCCCACCCCGAGTTCCACCACACCGTGCACGTCGAGGCCGACGGGCTCGCGCCGGGCCGCCCGTACTACTACCGCTTCCGGCTCGGCCGCTGGACCAGCCCCGTCGGCCGTACGAGCACCGCGCCTCCGCAGCACGCGCGCAACCCGTCCATGCGCTTCGGCGCGATCGCCTGCCAGAACTACCCCGGCGGCTACTACACCGCCTTCAAGCA
Organism: Streptomyces phytophilus; assembly: GCF_013870535.1. GTDB lineage: Bacteria > Actinomycetota > Actinomycetes > Streptomycetales > Streptomycetaceae > Streptomyces > Streptomyces phytophilus. Next base: position 885 of record NZ_JACBXC010000785.1, read on the forward strand.
CCTCGCCGACGAGGACCTCGACGCCGTCTTCCACCTCGGCGACTGGATCTACGAGGGCGCCGTCGCGTCCACCGGCGGCAGCCGCGCCTACCCCGCCGGGACCCTCCCCGACATCTTCAACCACGAGACCGTGACGCTGGACGACTACCGGCTGCGCTACGCCCTCTACCGCAGCGACGCCGACCTGCGCGCCGCCCAGGCCGCCCACCCCTGGATCCTCACCTGGGACGACCACGAGGTCGAGAACAACTACGCCGGCGCCGTCTCCCAGGACAACCTGCCGCCCGAGGAGTTCCTCGTCCGCCGGGCCGCCGCCTACCGGGCGTACTGGGAGAACCAGCCGCTGCGCAGGCCGCAGCGCCCGCGCGGCGCCGACCTGCGGCTGTACCGGCGGCTGCACTACGGCACGCTGGCCCAGTTCGACGTCCTCGACGGCCGGCAGTACCGCACCGACCAGGCGTACGGCGGCAACTGGGCGCCGCCGGGGCCCGACGCGGACGACCCGGCGCGCACGATGCTCGGCGAGCGGCAGGAGCACTGGCTCGCGGACGGCTGGCGCGACTCGCGCGCGCGGTGGAACATCGTGCCGCAGCAGGTCGTGCTGGCCGAGCGGCGCAGCGAGCCGATCGAGGCGTACACCGTCAGCATGGACGCCTGGGACGGCTACACCGCCGCCCGCACCCGGTTCCTGGACGCGGCCGAGGCGGCGGGGGTGGACAACCTCGTCGTCCTCACGGGCGACGTGCACGTGCACTATGCGATGGACGTCAAGCGCGACTACGCCGACCCCGGGGCGCCCGCCGTCGCCGGCGAGATCGTCGCCACCTCCATCAGCAGCGGCGGCAACGGCGCCGAGCGGCCGGCGAACTACGACCGGCTCACGCAGGCCAACCCGCACCTGCGGTTCTACGACGGCCGCCGCGGCTACGTGACCGTCGCGCTGGACCGCGAGCAGTGCCGCGCGGACTTCCGCGTCGTGCCGCACATCACCACCGAAGGCGCCCCGATCGCGACCGCGGCTTCCTATGCGATCGAGGCCGGGCGGCCGGGACTGCACCGGGTGTGACGCCCGGGCCGGCGGCGGCGATCGAGCGGCTGACGGCCGCGACCCTGAGCCACAGGGCCGCGGCCTTCAGCGCCGAACCCGCGCACAGGCCCCAGGCGGCGCCGAGCACACCCCCGGCGGCGTAGCCGGTGAGCATGCAGCCGACGGAGAGCAGGGAGAAGACGACCTGGATCGGGAGCGTGCTCTCCGGGCGCAGCACGCGCAGCGTGAGCAGCGCGCTGGTGCCCAGGGCGATGCCCGCGTACTGGCTGCCCGTGGCGGGCAGCAGCGAGGACGTGGACGCCCAGGTGTCGCCGAGGAGTTCGCGGCCGGCGGAGTCGGGCAGGAGGACGAGCACGGTCGTCCAGGCGGCGGCGGTGCCGGTGAGCAGGGCGGCGAGGGCGGCGGCGGAGCGGAGCTTGCTGCGCAGGTTCGGGATGCGGTTCATCACCGGCGGGCCGAAGGAGGTCGCGGAGTTGTAGAGGACGTTCATCGGCCCGTAGAGGGTGGTGGCGCCGCGCAGCGCGCCCACGGCGAGCTGGCTGGCGACGAGCCCGAGCCCTATCACCGACAGCTGCGTCGCGCCGTTGCCCACCGCGAACTCCACCACGAACCGGCGGCCCAGGTGCCCCCGGCGCAGATACCGCCGCCAGTCGCCGCGGGCGCCGCGGAGCCGGTACGCGGCCAGCGCCAGGCAGAGCAGCAGCGCGGGCAGCGCGGAGGCGCCCCACACGGCGATGAGCCGCGCCGGGGACGAGCCGTCGGGCTGGAGCACGAGCGCCGGGATCGCGACGGCGAGCCGCAGCAGGTCGGCGAGGAGCGCGTGGTGCGGCAGCCGGAGTGCGGCGAAGCAGTAGCGCAGCACATCGTGCAGCAGCACGACGGGCAGCACCACGCCGAGCATGGCCAGCCCGTGCGCCAGCTCGCCGGGCACCGGCGCGAGCAGCAGCG
>NZ_JACBXC010000786.1 GCF_013870535.1 Streptomyces phytophilus
GGCCGAACGTCGACCTGGCGCTGGCCGTGCTGTCGGTGGCGGCGGACATGCCGGCGGAGGCGGGCGAGACGGTGTTCGCGGTGGCGCGCACGGCCGGCTGGGTCGCGCACGCGCTGGAGGAGTACGCCGAGCGCCCCCTGCGCATGCGTCCGAGCGGCCGTTACACCGGTCCGCCCCCCGAACAACCCCTCCCATAGGGAGCGTTACGGATCATGTGCGCGCCTCCGTTACATGCTCGCAATGACCGGGGCGGCGACACGCGCGTAGACCGGTGGCAGGATGCGGAATCCCAGCAGCACATATCCAGCGCCGACCTGCCCAGGAGGCATCGTGTCGTACCGCCCCCCGCTGCCGCTCATAGCCATCGGTGCGGCGGCCGTACTCCTCGCCGGGTGCAGCAGCACCGAGAAGTCCGGGCAGAGCGGCGAGGTGTCGCTCGTCAAGAGCGGCAAGCTCCTCAACTGCACCGGACTGCCGTACGAGCCCTTCGAGTACCAGGACAAGAAGAGCGGTGACATCGTCGGCTTCGACATCGAGCTGATCGACCTCGTCGCCGAAGAGCTGGACGTCGAGCAGGAAGTCATCGACACGCCCTTCGAAGGCATCGAGTCCGGCGCGGTGTTCGCCTCCAACAAGTGCGACCTGTCCGCGGCCGGCATGACCATCACGGAGGAGCGGAAGAAGAAGTTCGCGTTCTCCGACCCGTACTTCGACGCCACCCAGGCGCTGGCGACGAAGAAGGGCTCCGGCCTCGACTCGCTGGAGGCGCTGAAGGGCAAGCGGCTCGGCGCGCAGATGGACACCACGGGCCAGCTGTACGCGCAGGAGAACGGCGACGGCGTCGAGGTCAAGGACTACGAGGACCTCGGGCTGCAGTTGCAGGCGCTGGAGGGCGGGCAGATCCCGGCCGCGATCAACGACAACGGCGTCCTCTACGACTGGGTGAAGGACCGGCCGGACTTCGAGGTCTCCACCGAGTTCGACACCGGCGAGCAGTACGGGATCGGCGTCGGCAAGGACAACGAGGAACTGCTGAAGGTGATCGACGACGTCCTCGCGAAGGCGAAGGACGACGGCACCTACGACAAGATCTACGAGAAGTGGTTCGGCGAGGCGCCCAAGTGAAAGAGCCCGACACTGTTCCCGCCGGCAAACCCGCCGGCCGGTCCCTGACACGCCGTCAGCGGGCGAAGCTGGTGCGCGGCGCGCAGTACGGGGTGCTGCTCGCCGCGGCCGCCGCGGTCGGCCTGCTCGCCGACTGGGGCGAGGTCAAGGACGCGTTCTTCAACCTCGACGTCGCCGGCGACCAGTTCCCCGACGTCATCACCACCGCGCTCGTCAACACCGTCACGTACACGGCGCTCGGCTTCGCCTTCGGGCTGGGGCTCGGGCTGCTGCTGGCGCTGATGAAGCTGTCGTCGGTGGCGCCGAACCGGTGGCTGGCCACGGCGTACATCGAACTCTTCCGCGGCGTACCCGCGCTGCTGGTGTTCATCGCCCTCGGCTACGGCGTGCCGCTGGCCTTCCAGGTGAACATCAACCTGCTCGTCACCACGATGCTCGCCCTCGGCCTGGTCGGCGCCGCGTACATGGCGGAGACCATCCGCGCCGGCATCCAGGCCGTACCGAAGGGGCAGGTGGAGGCGGCCCGGTCGCTGGGCATGTCGCAGACGCGGGCGATGATCACCATCGTGATCCCGCAGGCGTTCCGGATCGTGCTGCCGCCGCTGACGAACGAGCTGATCCTGCTCACCAAGGACTCCTCGCTCGTCTACGTGCTGGGGCTGACGGTGGACGAGCAGGAGCTGACGAAGTTCGGGCGCGACGCGCTCAACGACAACCTGAGCCTGACGCCGATCCTCGTCGCGGGGCTGTGCTACCTCATCATCACCATCCCCCTCGGGCAGCTCGTCCGGCGGCTAGAGGCGAAGGCGGCGAAGGCCAGGTGAGCACGTTGGACAAGGCCGCGGACAAGGCGGCCCCGCAGGCGCCGGCCATCAGCGTCGAAGGGCTGCACAAGTCCTTCGGCGACCTGGAGGTGCTCGGCGGCATCGACCTGACCGTCGGGCGCGGCGAGGTGGTGTGCGTGATCGGCCCCTCCGGCTCCGGCAAGTCGACGCTGCTGCGCTGCGTGAACATGCTGGAGGAGCCGAGCGCGGGGCGGATCTCCGTGGCCGGCGCCGAGGTCACCGACCCGGACGTCGACATCGACCGGGTGCGGCGCCGCATCGGCATGGTCTTCCAGTCGTTCAACCTCTTCCCGCACCTGACGGCGCTGGACAACCTGACCATCGCGCAGCGGCGGGTACTCCGCCGCAGCAGGTCGGAGGCGGAGAAGGTGGCGCGGGCCAACCTGGTGCGCGTGGGGCTCACGGACAAGGAGAAGTCGTATCCGGCGCAGTTGTCCGGCGGGCAGCAGCAGCGGGTGGCGATCGCACGGGCGCTGTCGATGGAGCCGGAGCTGATGCTCTTCGACGAACCGACCTCGGCGCTCGACCCGGAGCTGGTCGGGGACGTGCTGGCGGTCATGCGGCATCTCGCGGACGAGGGCATGACGATGCTGGTGGTCACGCACGAGATGAGCTTCGCGCGGGAGGTCGCGGACCGGGTGGTGTTCATGGACGAGGGCGCCATCGTGGAGGAGGGAGCGCCGGAGCAGGTGATCGGCAACCCGCAGCACCGGCGCACGCGGACGTTCCTGGCCCGGGTGCTGGACCCGGCGGCGGCGGAGGTCGCGGAGCTGTAGGGGGCAGCGGTGCCGGGGCGCCGGGTGCTGCCCGGGTGTCGTCCGGTGCCGCTACGGCTCAGGGCGCGGCCTGCTCGCCGCCGAACTCGTCGAAGAAGCCGCGTACCGCCGCCGAGGCGTCGTACGCGTCGC
>NZ_JACBXC010000787.1 GCF_013870535.1 Streptomyces phytophilus
CCGAGCCGTGCGCGATGCCCAGCTCCGCCGCCACCTCCGTCGCCGACATCGGCGCGCCGGTGAGCAGCGAAACGATGCGGATACGCAGCGGGTTGGCCAGCGCACGCAGCGGCACGAGCGGCGAGTCATTTTCCCAAGACATGTGGGGATAATAGGCCAGGCGGGCGCCGACGGCCAGCACGCCGACGGGTAGGCAGGTGCGCAGTAACCGTTTACTGTGCGGGTGTTCGCCCCTGCGACTCCAAGGACGGTGTATGGCTGCCGAGCTGCGAAGCGCCCAGTGGTACGGGGGTACGGACCGGAACGCCTACATCCACCGCGCGTGGATGCGCCGCGGCCTGCCCCGCGACGCGTTCTCCGGCCGCCCCCACATCGCGATCGCCAACACGGCCTCCGACCTGACCCCCTGCAACTCCCACCTCACCGAGGTCGCCCGCTCCGTGCGCGACGGCGTGCACGAGGCCGGCGGCGTGCCGCTGGAGCTGCCGGTGGTCTCGCTCGGCGAGACCCAGGTGCGCCCCACGGCGATGCTGTGGCGCAACATGGCGGCGATGGCGGCGGAGGAGATGTTCCGCGCCAACCCGGTCGACGGCCTGGTCCTCCTCGGCGGCTGCGACAAGACGATCCCCGCGCTGCTCATGGCCGCCGCCTCGGTGGACCTGCCCGCGCTCGTCGTCCCCGGCGGGCCGATGCTCACCGGCACGTTCCGCGGCAAGCCGTTGGGCTGCGGCACGGACGTGTGGCGGCTGAGCGAGGAGGTGCGCGCGGGCGAGCTGTCCGAAGGGGACTTCACCCGCTCCGAGTCGTCCATGATCCGCAGCCGCGGGCACTGCAACACCATGGGCACGGCCTCCACGATGGCCGTGCTCGCCGAGGCGCTGGGCATGGTGCTGCCGGGCCTGGCCGGCACGCCCGCGCCCGACAGCCGGCTGCTGGAGGCGGCGCACGAGTCGGGGAAGCTCTCGGTCGAGCTGGTACGGGAGGGGCGTACCCCGTCGCGGGTCGTCACCGCCGCCTCGTTCCGCAACGCGATCGTCGCGCTCGCCGCCACCGGCGGCTCCACCAACGCCGTCGTGCACCTCCTCGCCCTCGCCGGCCGCCTCGGCGTGGAGTTGAGCCTCGACGACTTCGACCGCGTCGGCGCGGACGTACCGCTGCTGGTGGACCTGCTGCCGGCGGGGCGGTTCCTGATGGACGACCTGTACCGCGCCGGCGGGCTGGCGGCCGTCCTCAACGAGGTGCGCGACCTGCTCGACCCGGCGGCGCTCACCGTCACCGGCCGCCCGCTCGTGGACCACCTGGACGGCGCGCGCATCTGGGACCCCGAGGTCGTCCGCACCCGCGACGCGCCGCTCCAGCCCGCCGCCGGCATCGCCGTGCTCCGCGGCAACCTCGCCCCGTCCGGCGCCCTCATCAAACCCGCCGCCGCCTCACCGGAGTTGCTGCGGCACCGCGGGCGGGCGGTCGTCTTCGACAGCATCGAGGACTTCCACGCCCGCATCGACGACCCGGACCTCGACGTCGACGCCGACTCGGTGCTCGTCCTGCGCGGCTGCGGCCCGCGCGGGTACCCCGGCATGCCGGAGGTGTCGAACATGCCGCTGCCGCGCAAGCTGCTGGAGCGGGGCGTACGCGACATGGTGCGGGTCTGCGACGGCCGGATGAGCGGCACGGCGTACGGGACGGTGGTGCTGCACGTCGCGCCGGAGGCGGCGGCGGGCGGCCCGCTGGCGCTCGTCCGCACCGGGGACCGGATCAGCCTCGACGTCGAGGGCCGCAGCCTCACGCTGGACGTCCCCGACGCGGAGCTGGCGGCCCGTACGCCCAACGAGGCGACGGTCGCGGGCTACGCGGCGCCGCGGCGCGGGTGGGAGCGGCTGTACGTGGACCACGTGCAGGGCGCGGACACCGGGGCGGACCTGGACTTCCTGGTGGGCTCCTCCGGTGCCGGGGTGAGCCGTGAGTCGCACTGAGGGCCGGCGTTGAGGGCGTTCGTGCTGCACGGCGCGGGCCGGGCCGGCGTCGAGGACGTCGAGCCGCCGGTCGCGGGGCCGGGCGAGGCGGTGGTGGACGTCGCGCGCGTGGGGGTGTGCGGGACGGATGTCGAGCTGTACTCGGGCGAGTTGCAGTACCTCCGCGACGGCCGCTCCCGGTTCCCCGTACGCCCCGGGCACGAGTGGTCGGGCCGGGTCGCGGCGGTCGGCGCGGGCGTGGACCCCGGCTGGGTGGGGCGCCGGGTGATGGGCGACACGATGCTGGGCTGCCGCGCCTGCCGCCGCTGCCGGGGCGGGCGGCAGCACCTGTGCGAGGACCGCCAGGAGGTGGGCATCCTCGGTCGCGCGGGCGCGCTGGCGGCGCAACTGGCCGTCCCGGCGTCGTCGTTGCACGCCCTGCCGGACTCGGTCGACGACGCGCTGGGCGCCCTGGTGGAACCGGGCGGCAACGCGCTGCGCGCGGTGCGCGCGGCGGACCTCGCGCCGGGCGACCGGGTGCTGGTGACGGGGCCGGGCACGATCGGCCTGCTGGTCGCGATGTTCGCCCGCCGGGCGGGCGCGGAGGTCCACCTCCTGGGCCGCGACCCCGCAACGCCGGAGTTCACGGCGGCCCTGGGCTTCGACCGCTGCTGGACGGCGGAGTCCCTGCCGCCGCTCCCGTACGAGGCCGTGATCGACGCCTCCAACGCGGAGTCGCTCCCGGCCCGGGCGGTGGAGTGGGTGGAGCCGGGCGGCCGGGTGGTCTTCATCGGCCTCGCGGGCACCCCGAGCCTGCTGGACACCCGCGCCCTGGCGCTGAAGGACGCCACGGCGGTGGGCATCCTCAGCGCGTCCCCGGGGCTGGCGGCGACGATCAGGGCGTACGCGGAGGGGGCGGTCGACCC
>NZ_JACBXC010000788.1 GCF_013870535.1 Streptomyces phytophilus
CGTGTCGGCCGGGCACCCGCTGCCCACCCGCGGCCTGGAGCCGCTGCCGCCGGACGCCACCGGCTCGATGATCGACCTCGGCTGCGCCGCGCTGCCCGCCCCCGAGCCGTGGCTCACCCGCGCGATGCACGGCGCCCTGGAGCAGCTTCCGCTCTACGCCCACACCCACGGCGACTATCCCGCGGGACTGCCCGGCCTGCGCAAGGCGATCGCCGAGCGGTACACCGCCCGCGGGGTCCCGACCATGTCCGAGCAGATCATGATCACCACCGGGGCGATGGGCGCGATGATCGCCCTCTGCCGGCTCTTCGCCGGCCGCGGCGAGCGCATCGCCGTGGACTCGCCCAGCTACGCCAACATCCTGCAGCTCATGCGCGAGGACGGCGCCCGGCTGGTGCCCGTGGCCATGGGCGAGGGGCTGACCGGCTGGGACGTGGAGACCTGGCGGCACACCCTGCGCGACGCCGCCCCGCGCCTCGCGTACGTCATCCCCGACTACCACAACCCCACCGGCGCCCTGGCCGACGACGACCAGCGCCGCGCGCTCGTCGACGCGGCCCGGCGGGCCGGCACCGTCGTCGTCGCCGACGAGACGATGAGCGAGCTGCGCCTGGACGACCCGGGCGAACGCCCGCGCCCCATGGCCTCGTACGACCCGGCGGGCTCCACCGTCGTCACCGTCGGCTCGGCCAGCAAGGCGTTCTGGGCGGGCCTGCGCATCGGCTGGGTGCGCGCCGCCCCCGAGGTGATCCGCAGCCTTGTCTCCGCCCGCGCGTACGCCGACCTCGGCTCGCCGGTGGTGGAGCAACTGGCCACCACCTGGCTGCTGGAGGGCGGCGGCTGGGCCGCGGCCACCGGCCTGCGCCGCTCCCAGGCCCGCGCCAACCGCGACGCGATCGTGGCCGCGCTGCAGCGCCATCTGCCCGACTGGGAGTACACCGTGCCGACGGCGGGCGACCTGGACGACCCGGACGGGTTCGTACACAGCGAGCAGGTGGACTTCTCGGAGCTGGAGAAGCTGCTGGGCTCGGGGGGCGGCGCCGAGCCGGGTGGCTCGGGCTCGGGCGGCGAAGGGAAGGCCGCACCGGACGGGAAGGCCGAGCCGGACGGGAAGAGCGGGCCCGGCGAGAAGGCCGGGCCGGACGGCGAGGACGGTCAGGACGGGCCGGGCGACGACAAGGGCGACACGGGCAAGTGACGCTGCGGGACGACGCCGAGCGCGTACTGAAGGAGTGGAGCGCGCCCGACGGCGGTCAGGACGCGCTCCGGACCACGTACCTGGAGCATCTGGCGGCGCATCCCGGAGGGATGTACAAGCCGTGTGCGGACGGGCATGTGACGGCCAGCGCGCTGATCGTCGACGTGGCTCGTGAGCGGGTGCTGCTGACCCTGCACGGCAAGATGAGGATGTGGCTGCAGACGGGCGGCCACTGCGAGCCGGAGGACGCGACGCTGGCCTCGGCGGCTCTCCGGGAGGCGACCGAGGAGTCCGGGATAGCGGGCCTCACGCTGCTGCCCGGCGGGCCGGTGGGCCTCGACCGGCACCACACGCCGTGCGCCTGGCACCTGGACGTGCAGTACGCGGCGCTGGCCCCCGCGGATTCGGTGCCGGCGATCAGCGAGGAGTCGCTGGATCTGCGCTGGTACGGGTACGACGAGGTGGCCGGTGTCGCCGACCCGTCCGTGGCGGCGCTCATGGAGCGCACGCGGGCGCGGCTGGCCTGAGGACCGGGCGTCCGCCCGCGGCCCCGGCCGCCCGGATCCGGTCTAGTCGCTGCCGGGCGGAGGGCTGGTCGGCGTGGGGCGGGGGATGAAGGGCAGGCTCTCGCCGGCGACCACGCCCTCCAGGTAGCCGCGGGCGCGCTCGGTGCGGGGGTAGGCGCCGACGAGGTCCCAGAAGCGGGGGCCGTGGCCCGGCACGAGCAGGTGCGCCAGCTCGTGGATCAGCACGTAGTCGATGACGTACTCGGGCATGCCCTTGAGCCGGTGCGAGAGGCGGATCGTGCCCTCGGCGGGGGTGCAGGAGCCCCAGCGGGTGTTCTGGTTGGTGACCCACCGCACGCTCCTGGGCCGGGCCCGCCCGTCGAGGTACTGGGCGGACAGCCGCTGGGCGCGGTCGGCCAGCTCGCCGTCGCCCGGCATCCGCCGGTTCTCCTGGGCCTGCAGCTTGTCGAGCATGACCGTGACCCAGCGCTGCTCCTCCGCCTCGCTCATGCGGGCGGGGATCAGCACGACGGTGCGGTCGCCCTCGCGATATGCGGAAACGGTCCTGCGTCTGCGCGCGCTGCGTCTGACCTCGACCGCTCGCGACGGTTTCGGCCGTCCTGGGCTGTGCTCTGGGTCAGCGGGCACGGCACGACGTTACCTGGTCAGGGCGGAGAAAGTCCCGGCCAGGAGCAGGTGTGCGGGACCGTCGCGGCCACCGCGGCCAATTCGTAATACTTTTTCCGGCACCTGTGGATAACTCATGATGAGGTGCCGCGGCGGGCTGGCAGAGTGGCGGAGGAACGAGGGGGGCGCGATGTATCCGATGATCAAGCCGGCGCTGCGGCGGAGCTGGCGCGGCAGGCACACCATGCAGCTGGGCGTGACCAGGGCACATGCGGTGTCGATCCATCCGGTGGACTCGGCGACGGGGCTGTTCCTGCGCAGGCTGGACGGCACCCGCGGGCTGGACGCGCTGCGCCGCGAGGCGCACAGGTTCGGGCTCTCCCCCCGGTCGGTGGACACGCTCGTCGCCCGATTGACGCGGGCCGGGCTGGTCGACGAGGGCCCGCCCCCGCCGAACGGCACGGGAACTCCCCGGGACGAGCACCCGACCTCCACCGACTTTCCACGCCGCATCCACCGTTCGGCACCCCCCGGGCCGGCGGCGG
>NZ_JACBXC010000789.1 GCF_013870535.1 Streptomyces phytophilus
GTACGCACGCCGCGGCGGTGCTCGGGCACGGCTCGGCCAACTCGGTGCCGCGCGACGCCGCGTTCAAGACCATCGGCTTCGACTCGCTGGCCGCCGTGGAGCTGCGCAACCGGCTCAACGCCGCGGCCGGCCTCCGGCTGCCCGCCACCGCCGTCTTCGACAACCCGACCGCGGAGGCGCTCGCCGCGCTGATAGACGGCGAACTGCCGGGCGCGCCCGCCGCGGCGGAACCGGCGGACGCCGGCGCGGGGAGCCTCGGCGAACTGGAGGAGAAGCTCGCCGCGGGCGCGTTCGACGAGCAGGAGCAGGCGAGCCTCGCCAAGCGGCTGAAGGCTCTGCTGTGGCAGCTTGAGGACGCACGTCCGGCCGGGGCCGAGGAGACCGGCCAGGCGGCCGGAGAGCCGGGCGGCGGGCTGGACGTGGCGAGTGACGAGGAGATGTTCGCGATGATCGACCGGGAGCTGGGCCGGGACTGACTCCCGCGCCCGGCCCCCGGCGGTCCGGGCGGCCCGGGTGGACGAAAATGCCGCCGGCCCGCGACGGGAGTACGCGGGCCGGCGGTGCGGGAGCCGGGGGAGGCGAACCCCGGCTGTGGTGCGGAGAGGTCAGGGACCCGGGGCGGGAGAGGCGGGGTCGCGGGCGTCGACCGCCTCGTGCACGACCTCCTCCTGCGCGGCCGGCTCTTCGGCGGATGCCGGCTCACTGGCGCCCGCCGCCTCGGGGGCGGTCTCCGGCGCGTACGCCTCCAGGAAGTCCTTCAGCTCGGACAGCACGTCCGCCGCCTCCGCCCCGTCGATCACCCGGTGGTCGAAGGCGAGGCTCAGCCGCATCACCGGCGCCACGGCGACGGCACCGTCCCGGACGACGGGGCGGTCGACGATCCGGCCGAGGCCCAGCGTGACGGTCGTGCCGCCGACCGAATGGAAGCTGTCCACCGCGCGGTGGCCCAGCGAGGTGACGGCCACGGTGCCCCGCAGCTCGGGGCGGTGCGCGAACGACCGCGTCGCCAGCCGGAACAGGGTGCGGCCGACGGGCACGGGCAGCCGGTGCAGCTTGCGGACCGCCTCGAACTCCGGCATGGACTCCGGGTCTCCGTCACGCAGCCGGTCCACGTGCTTCTGCACGTCGTCCAGGCTCGACCGCTCCAGCCCCGGCACCACGGAGGACAGCACCACGCGGCGCCCGCCCAGCGTCTTGTCCAGCGTCACCTTGCCCCCGACGGTCGCGTAGCGCGCGACCTTGGGGCGGAGCCGGCCGCGGATGGCCGCGTTGGCGTCCGGGTGCCGGGCCAGCACGCTGCCGGACGCGCGCAGGACGTACGAGACGACCGAGTACCGGCGGCCGTCGCGCCGGGCGGCCGCCCGGTGCTCCTGTACCCGGCTCATGTCGACCTCGGTGTCGAGGAAGACCGGCGCCGTTTCCCGTATCTCGTCGCAGTGGTAGAGCGTGTGACGGCGCTCGGCGGGGAAGCGGGTGACGCTCACGCCGCGACCGCCGCCTTGTGGATGCCCTTGAGGCTGCCGGCCTCCAGCAGGTCCGGCAGCGACACGCTGCGGCCGGTGCGGCGCTCGATCGCCGCCGTCAGCCAGAGCAGGTGCACCGAGTCCCAGCCGGCGATCTCGTCCAGAGGCCGGTCGGCGTCCTCGACGGACACCGGCAGCCCCAGTTCGTCACGGATCAGCACCACAAGATCGTCGATGGTCGTCATGGCGTGCGCACTACCTTTCGGGGATGGGTCAACGGGGCGGCGTCGCGGTCGTCGTCGAGAACGCCCGGACGTCGCGCATGAGGGCGGTGGCGACGGCCCGCTCCGCACCTTCGAGGTAGAAGTGGCCGCCGGGGAACCGCTCGATGCGGAAGGCACCGGAGGTCAGCGACTCCCAGGCCGCCGCCTCGTGCTCGGTCACCCGCGGGTCCGAGGTGCCCGTGAAGACGCTGATCGGGCAGCGCAGTACGAAGCCGCGGTCGTAGTCGTACGTCTCCACGGCGGTGTAGTCGGCGCGCAGCGCCGGAAGGATCATGGCCCGCATGTCCGGGTCGGCCAGGATCTGCGGGTCGGTGCCGCTCAGCGTGGTGATCTCGGCGATGAGCCCGTCGTCGTCGCGCTGGTGCACGTTCTCGACGCGCGGCGTCGCCGGCGAGTGCCGGCCCGAGGCGACCAGGCCGATGGGCGCGTTGGCGCCGTTCCGCTCCAGCCGGGCGGCGGTCTCGAAGCCGACGACGGCGCCCATGCTGTGCCCGAAGAGGATCATCGGCAGGTCGGTCAGCGGTTCGAGCACGGCCGCCACGCGGTCGGCGAGGGTGTGGACGTCGCGCAGCGGCTGCTCCTGGCGGCGGTCCTGCCGGCCCGGGTACTGCACGGCCACGAACTCGACGGACGGCGGCAGTTCGCGCTGCAGCGGGAAGAACGTGGTCGCCGCGCCGCCCGCGTGGGGCAGACAGACAAGCCGTACGTCCGGCTGCCGGGCCGCGCCGAAGCGGCGCAGCCACGTCTCGTCGAACGGTATCTGTGTGGGCACCGGGGCCACGCCTTCCCGCGCCCTCCCGGGTGCGAGAGGCCGGCACACGGAGGAAAGCGCACCTTGAGCACTCCGACTCGTTTGTCATCACCCAGGCTATCGACGCCGGTTGAAGGCGGACAAAGAGCCGCTAAAGGCGTACGGGCGCGGAGGTGCCCCTCCGCGCCCGTACCGGATGACCTGTCAGGCCGGCAGGCTCTTCAGCCGCTGGCCGATGTCGGCGCGCTGGCCGATGCCGAGTTTCTGGTAGATGCGGGTGAGATGCTGCTCGACCGTGCTCACCGTGATGTGCAGCTTGCCCGCGACCTGCCGGTTGGTCAGCCCCTTCGCCACCAGCGCGGCGACCCGGTGCTCCGCC
>NZ_JACBXC010000079.1 GCF_013870535.1 Streptomyces phytophilus
CGGCCCCGACGGCTCCGCCCGGGGCACCGCACCACGCGCCACCCCCCACCCCGGCCGCCTCGACCTCGCCGCCGAACAGCACCCCGAACAGCGCGCGGCCTCCTGACCGACCGCACAGACCCGGGCGGCCTCCCCGGCCCGGATATCCCCTCACCTCCGCTGCGACACCCCTTGGTGGTTCCGCAGCGGTGCCCGACGTCGCGTCCGCCCAGCGCAGCCCATCGGAGACCGTTCCCTTGCGATACATCACCACCCACGAGGCGCCGGCCACCGGCCTGCGCGGCATCGCCGACACCAGCTGGCACAGCCGCGGCGCGTGCTACGGCCTGTCCCCGCAGGACGCAGACGAGGTGTTCTTCCCGCCGCCGCGGGACCACATCGCCATCGCCGAGGCGAAAGAGCTGTGCGCCCTGTGCCCGGTGCGCACCGACTGCCTGAACTACGCGGTGGAAAACGGCCTCAAGGACGGCATCTGGGGCGGGCTGACCGAGGCCGAGCGGCGCCCGTGGCACGACGGGCTGCGCCGGCGACTCGATTACCGGCGCGTGCGCGCCTTCTTCGTCGGACGCGACGTGCACCTGACCGAGGCCGAGCGGCAGCTCGTCATCGACCACGCCTACCTGCGCGGCTGGCGGCCCGACCGGCTCGCCGCCGCCCTGCAGATCAGCCACCGGCACGCCCGGGACCTGCTCCGGCAAGCCGCCCTGAAGGTCTTCGACCGCGACCGCACCTACGGCGTCCCCCAGCCGAAAAGGAAGCGGCACAAGACCAGGCCGACCGTGGACGCTCCCGCCCCGAGCAGGCCCCGTACACGGCAGCCGATACCCCGCACAGCCGCATCGACCACCGCATCCGCCCCTGATGGAAAGGCCATATGACCGCGGCCCTGCCCTCTGCTTCCCCTCCGGAACCTGATCTCTTCGTCGCCACCGCACTGCTCGCCGTCTTCGCCATGGTGGTGACCGTCCGAGTGATCCGGCGGCGGAAGACCCATGTACATCGCGGCAGCGCGGCGGTCACGATCGCCGCGGTGGCCGCCCTCGGCTGCACCGCTTACAGCGCCGACACCTCCTGGCGGTTCGCCGCCGACTACCTCGACATGGCCGGCACCGCCGAACGCGCCGCGATGTTCGCCGCGGCCGAGCTGGCGCTCTTCGCGACCGCGCTGATGGCCCGCCAGAACCTGAGCACCCAGGGCGCACCCGGCCTGCCCGGCACCCTGGTCTGGATCATCACCGGCGTGCAGGTGATCCCCGCCTACGCCGAAAGCGGCCCGGTCGGCGGCACCGTCCGCGCCTTCGTCGGCCCCATCATGGCAGCGGTGCTGTGGCATCTGGCCATGGGCATCGAACTACGCCTTCGCACCCCCGGCGCCGCCTCCCGCTCCCTGATCGCCACCCTGGGGCGGGAAGCCCGCGAACGCCTGCTGTCCCGGCTGGGTATCGCGGCACGGGACCGCGACGCCGCGCAGATCACCCGGGACCGGGCCACCGATCGGGCGGTCGCCCTGGCCGCCCGCCTCGCCGAGCAGACGCCCGAACAGCAGCACAGCCGCCGCGGTCGGCGCCTGACCCGCCGCCTGTCGAAAGCACTCGGCAAAGCCGCCGCCGGCACCGACCCCCACCAGCGCGCACGCCTCCTCAGCCAACTCGCCGCCCGCCGCCACGCACTCGCCCTCGCCACCATCCCCCTCCCCTCCCCCTGGTCCCCACCCACCGCCGGCACCCCGGGCGCCGCGGTCCCCGAACCGACGGTCCCCGCCACCGGGGACCGGAAACCGAACCGGCTGCGGGGACCGGTCCCCGGTCCCATGGATAACTGGGTCAACCCGCGGACGGTCCCGGACCGGTCGGTCCCCGCGCCCGGTCCCCACGCTCCGAGCGAGGCCGGGGACCGGGGACCGAACCCGCCGCGGGGACCGGTCCCCGCACACGCACAACACCACCCGGGGACCGGCGCAGGAGACGAGGACCGTGAACCGGGGACCGCGAATACGCCAGAGCCGGGACCGGTCCCCGCACCCGCGGAAGACCACCCGGGGACCGAGCCCACCACCCTCCGGGGAGCGGGCCGGGACCGGGGACCGGGGACCGGGCGGCGCAAGAAGACGAACACGAAGAAGAACCGGGGCAAGCGCAGCAGCCGGTCCCGCACCCCCCACGCCCAGCGCCCTCAGGACCCGCCGTTGCCGGTGGACCAGCTCGTCCAGCAGGTGCGACCCCACGTCCCGGCCCTGCTCGCCCGCGACGGCAACGCCGCGATCACCCGCGTCCAGCTCCGCGAGATCCTTCGCCGCGAAGGACTCAAAGGCGGCCGGAACTCCCAACTCAGCCTCGCCCTGCGCGAACTGCGCAACGACAACCACACCACGACGACGAAAGGCCCCACATGATCAAGACCTGCGCCGGCTTTGCCGCCCTCCGGGCGAAGTATGAGCGGGAGATCGGCTACCTCACCGCCCACTCCGCCCGGCACAAAGGCCGGCCGGCAGCGAGATGCAGCGCAACACAGGCCGCGTCGATGAAGGCACGGATGGCCCGCGCCCTCAACGGCCACCTTGCACGCTGCCCGGAATGCGGCTGATGACGGCCCCGAACAGGAACACCCCCCAACGTGAGGGCGAAGTCAACTCGGTCTCGGGGCGAGCAAGTTGGGGCGGAAGCTACGCTTCCGCCGAACCCGCCCCCAAGGGGGCGGGCCCGGACCTGCACCGGGGGGCGCAGGTCCAGCAAGCTTCGACCGAGGGCGGATCGAAGCCGGGACAACAGGAGAAGCCGTCAGACCGCCGCGCCCGCCGACAGCGCGCCACCCGCACGCGACAGCGCCCGCGTCAGCCGCCCGAGAAGAAGCGCCTGCACCAGCCCAACACCCGCTTCAACGACGAAGAATTCGCCCTGATCAAGTCCGCCGCCGCCCGGTGCCACCTGTCCGTCGCCGGGTTCCTCGCCCGCTCCGCGCTCGCCGCCGCCCGCGACCTCGATCGCACCAGCGCCGAGATCGCCGACGAACGCGAAGTGATCACCGCCCTGTTCGACTGCCGACGCCGTCTCGGCTGGGCCGGCAGCAACCTCAACCAAGCCGCCAAGGCACTCAACTCCCAAGCGGACGCCCCCCAGCTCGAAGCGGCCGTCGCCGCCGTACAGCGTGCGGCCGACACGGTGCAGGAAGCCGCCGCACGGCTCATCGAGCGCCGCAGCTCGTGATCCCCAGCGTCAACGACTCGGGCTCGCGGACCATCGGACTCCTCGCCTACCTCTACGGCCCCGGCAAGGCCGAAGAGCACACCGACCCGCACCTCGTCGCGTCGTTCGACGGCATGTCCCCCGACCCCGGCCGCGACCCGAACGCCACCCTCAAAGACCTCCAGCAACTCCTCGACCAGCCCGTGATGGCCCTCGCCCGGCACTCCCGCCCGGCCAAGCACGTGTGGCACACCTCCGTGCGCGCCGACCCCAGGGACCGGGTCTTGTCCGACGAGGAATGGGCCGGCATCGCCCGCCGTATCGTCGCCGCCACCGGCATCGACCCCGGCGGCGGACAGCCCGGCTGCCGCTGGGCCGCGATACGGCACGCGGACGACCACATCCACATCGTCGCCACCCTCGTCACCGAAGACGGCCACCGCCCCGACGACTACCGCTCCGGCACCCGCGCACAGGCCGAAGCCCGCCTCATCGAGAAGGAACTCGGCCTGCACCAGGTCGCCCCTGGCGACGGCACCGCGGCACAGCGGCCCACCAGGGCCGAACGCCACAAAGCCATGCGCCAGGGCCGCGAACGTACCGCCCGCGAAGAACTCCGCGAAACCGTCCGGCTGGCGGTAGCTGGCACGACCGGCGAGGCCGAGTTCTTCGATCGGCTCGCCGACGCCGGCCTGCTGATCCGAACTCGTGCCGCGCCCTCCGGGGACCTCCTCGGCTACAAGGTCGCCCTGTCCGACGACCGCAACGCCCAGGGCGAGCCGGTGTTCTACCCCGGCGCACGCCTCGCCCCCGACCTCTCGCTCCCCCGCATCCGGGAACGCTGGACCGGCGACGCCCCGCACCAGGACGGCGGCCAGAACCCCCGGCTGCAAGACGACGACCGGACGGGGCCGGGCGCACCGGCGACCGCCCGGCGGAAGGCAGCATCTGCCTCGTGGCAGGCCGTGCTCGTCGTCGAGAGCGGGCCGGACGCGGTCGCTGCCGCTCACATCGCCGCGGCCGGCGAAGTCCTCGACGCGCTCGCGACGACGTCCGCCGCCCACACCCGCCGCGAACTGCGGGACGCGGCCACCGCCTTCGAACGCGCCTCGCGCTCCCACATCCGAGCGGTACGCGGACACGACCGCGCGCTGCGCCAGGCCGCCCGCGACCTCGTCCACGGCGGTCCCGCACTCGGCTACGGCGAGGACGGCGCCACGACCGCGATGGCCATCGACATGCTGTTCTTCCTCATCACCGCCGCCGCGCACTGGCACGCGAAGAAGGGCCACGCCCAGCAGGCCGCCGCCGCCCGCCAGGCTGCCGCACACCTGCGCTCCGCCTACCGGGCCGCCGCCCCCGCACCGCTGGCGACTCTGGCACAGCGCGGCCGGCGCCTTCCTCTACCGCAGGAGCGTCACCACGCCGCCCAGCTACGCGAGGCGCTGCCGGAACTGGCCGAGCAGATCCTGACCGAACCCGGGTGGCACGCACTCGCGGCGACCCTCGCCGACGCCCAACGTGCCGGCCACGACCCGACCGCCCTGCTGGCCCGGGCCGCCCGCCGCCGTGAACTGGGCACCGCGGATTCCGTCAGCGACGTTCTCGTATGGCGGCTTCGCCGCACGGCAAACCTGCCCCTGGAAACGCCAGAGCCCGCCACGAACGCCACACAGAACTCGCCACCCACGCCAAGGCCCTCTCCGCGTCGAGCAGCACGTACGGCACCCTCCGACAGCCGAACCACCAGGTCATAGTCAGCAACGGCCCAAGCGAAAGCTCGACGGCCACCGGCACCACCCCCGCGGACCGCAGACCTTCGAGCCGGAGACCCGCTGGCCTTGTTCACGACTACCGGCAGCGGTTGTTCACAACTGTCCTTCGACGATGAAGTCAGCCGGTTTCAGCACTCTGACCTGGCCCGACTGACTTCGTGGTCAAGGCGTCGGGGCGGCCGGGGCCCTGGCAGATGTCGCAGTAGGGTCCCGTCACCGCTCGTCAAAGCGACCTGAGGTTGACGCAGGGCCTCAGGCTGACACAGGGGGTGTCATCGGTCGGTCTCCTCGGCCAGGGCGCGCAGCATGGCGGCGGTCTGGGTGTCGGTGAGCCCAGTGCCGTCGGCGCGGCGGCGGGCGTCTTCGGCGGGGCCGCGCTCCGCGTCAAGGGCAAGGAGCGCGGCGGGCACGTCGCTGGCGGTTGTGGTCCCGGCTGGGTGGCCGAGGCAGATGAGCGGCTCGGGCAGGTCGGGACACCGGGGGCACTGCAGGTCGGTGGGCTCGTCCATCATCGGCTCCTCGGTGATCGCGGTGTTGAAGACCTCGGCCGCTATCCAGGCGCGGAAGTCGGCGAGGTTCATGGTTCACGGGCTGCGTGCGGCGGTGCCGTCCAATGCGTCGCCGGGAGGAGCTTCCCGCCCGACGAATCGAGTGACGAGGAACTGACCGCCACCGGCGACGTACTCGGACATCCAGTGCGGCAAGTCAGGGCACCCATCTGACGCACGTCGGCCCGCGATGAACCCGACATCACGAGTTCAAGTCCAGTAGCGGCAGTGATTGGGTTTGCAATTGAAGCTCTAGAACTGCAATGCAACCTGTAGCCTGACTGCAAGTGGCGCTTACACTCCACCTGAAAGTGGCGTGGAGGCGCCGCCCCACAGGACGGGCCGGCCCCGAAGGGCCGACCCGCAAACGGTGCCGCCGGACTAGCGGCTGAGCCAACCGATACCGATCAGGTCCAGGTAGAGCTGGCCCGTGGCGATCAGCAGGCTCCAGTACGCATAGTCCGGCGGTTCTCCTTGCCTCATATCTCACCTCCTTCCCCCGACCGGAGGGAGATGACTGGCAAGGATCAGCCGTCCGGTCAAACCCTAGGTGGCATATCTGACCGTCCTACGCCGTCGACCGGAAAGTCTCCGCTTCTCGCCAGATCTCGACCGACGACGCAAGAGGGCGACATCCAAACGCTCTATGTGCGTTCCTATCTGTCGATTATTGATCGACCTTCCCGGCACTCCGATCGTTCGGAACTTGCCAGTGGCATAAAGAATGGGCGAAGTGGCTCCGGACAGCGACGGCCTGGAGACGACCGGGGGCCCCGTTCGGCCACGGCTGGACGAGCCGGCGACGTACCGTCGGCCATCACCCGCCGCCCCGCGTTGAAGTCGTCGGACGTTCCGGTTGTCGTTGATCAGTTTGGCGCGCGGGCCCGCTGCCACAGACCATGGGCGCTGTCCGCCCGGATGACCACCGGGAACCAGGGACGGTCCTGCGATGTGCCGCATCGTTGTGGGAGCCGTAGGCCGCTGCGGGTGTGAGGAACACCGCGAGGGCATGCGGAAAGCCCGGCCTCCCGCGAACGGGAGACCGGGCTTTGCCGAGTTCTGGGCAGTCGGGAGCCCTGCTCGCCTACAGAACCCGGGTGCCGGCGGCGGGGACGGGAAGTGCGTGCTCTGGTCGCACGGTCCTCTCCGCGGTGGTGCCGCACGGCCGGTCAGGGTGCCGACCGGTGCTCTTCGCACAACGCGGCGGCCTGCACCCACCAGGTCTCGCGCAGCGCGGGGTTCTCCCGGGCCTGGCGGCACAGCCTGCGGTGCTCGCCCATCGGCCCGGTGAGCGGGGCCAGGAGGTGCGGGACGGACGGCCGCAGCAGGTCGGCGTAGTCCTTGCCGCCGAGGAAGACCACGTCGGCGTCGAACAGGCCACAGCCGCGGGTGTGTCCGGCCATCTCCTCCGCGGTGACCGCCCGCGTGTCGCCAAGGGTTACGTTGTACGGGTGCAGCGGCCGGTCCAAGGGGACGAGCCCGTGGAAAGCGGACGCTATGAGGATCAGGTCCGGGTGAGTCAGCGCGTCGGCGGCGGCCCGGAGCGAGCGGTGATAGCGCCCGGTGTACAACTCGCCAGCCGGCCAGCCGTGCCGCTGACCCTCGGGTATCGGGCGCTTCTTGTCCCCGCAGGCGATGATCACCACCTTGCGGCGGTGCACGTCAATACTCCCGCGCAGCCGGGCGTACTCGCGGCCCGCGGAGGTCAGGTACAACGAGCCGCCGATGGTCTTCCCCCAGTCGTAATCGCCGTGGTGCCACGGCTGCGGGAAGGGCGCGGCATACCCGGCGGCGTGGATGGCGGCCAGGGTGCGTCCGTTGAACCACGGCTCGCCCTTCCAGTACGCGCGGTCGTCGCGCCCGGCGACGAGTTGGTCGGGGCGCTGCGCGGCGGTGAGCACCGCCTCGTGCTGCTTGGCGGACAGCTTCGGCGGGAGGGACGGCAGGCCGGTGCCGGTATCGGCCCGGGGGTTGGCCTGCCGCCAGGAGCCCAGGGCGGCCCACCCGTTCTCGGTGAGCCGGTGGGTGCCGCCTGGGCCGCGGTGCGGGGCGATGAGGCCGTCGGCTTCAAGCTTGGCGAGCGCGGCGCCGTGGCCGGCGACGAGGCCGTTGTCGTGGGCGTTGAGGATGCGTGCGCCGGTCGGGGTGAGGGTCATCGCTTCGTCGCCTTCCTGTGGCCGGGGTGCGGCCGGTATGTGGATGGGGGGGGCGTCTCTCGGGCGGCGGGGCGGTGGCCGGCGTTGGGGTACGCGGTCATCGCGGCGTCGGCTTCGTCCACGGATGGCAGAGCTGATGGTGGGCGGACGATGTGGTCGGCTCCGTCGTGGCGAAGGCCGGCGCGGGATCCCCGGGGGTGCCGGGCGGCCCAGGTGTTCCGGTTCGCCTCCAGGCGGACGGTCAGCGCGTGGGGTTTCGGCGAGGCGGGCGGGGTCCGTGGGCGCCATTCCCACGTGAGGGCTCACGGCCCGGAGATGGTTATCGGGCGTACCGCGGTCCGCCCGCCTCTCCCGCTCCGGCCGAGAGCGGGGGCCTTCACCGCCGGACGGTGAACGCCTCCGCTCTCGCATCGAGTGGGTGTCGGCCGCCGGTCACCGTGGCCGGGAGCGGCCGAGGACGTGCCGGTAGATCGTCTGTGTGCTGACCCCGAAGGTGCGTGCCGTGGCGGTGACGGTGGTGCCGGGGGTGGCGAGCATGTCGCGGGCGCGGGCGATCTGCTTGTCGTTCAGCGGTGCTGGCCGTCGACGCGCGGGCGTACCGTCCTGGGCGGGGGTGGAGCGGAAGGCGACGGTGTCCTGGTACGGCGTGCCGGTGGCCATGCAGTGATAGACGCTCAGGAGGAACTTGCGCCCGAGCTTCCGCAGCACTGTGGCGTGCCCAGCACCGGCGGACCGGTGCCGGTCGTAGTACGACCGGGCCCCCGGAGAGTGGTTGATCAGGGAGAAGGCCAGCACGTGAAGCGTGCTGCGCAGGTTCTTGGAGGACGCCCGGCGGATCGAAACCCGCAAGGTCTGACCGGATGACCAGGTGACCGGGGCCATGCCGGCGTAGGCGGCCAGCGCGCGTCCGCTGCCGAACCGTTCGACCGGCCGGTCCCCGATCTCCGCCAGCAGGTAGGCGCCCAGGATGGCGCCGACCCCTGGAATGCGGGACACCAGAGGGTGATACGCATGGGCGGCGTAGTGCTGCTCAAGTTCGAACTGCAGGGCGTCGGTTCGCGCGGCGGCCTGGTCCAGCGCGGTGACCAGGTGCCGGATGTGCACGGCCTCGGCGTCTTCGACACGGGAGTCGAGGAGCATCGCGGGGCGGCTGAAGATCATATGGAGTCTCTCGGCTTCGCCTTCCACACTGCGCTGCCTGCCTGCCGCGCTCAGCAGGGCGGCCAGGGTGGCGCGGTCCAGCCGGGCTGCGGCCCGGGGAGTGGGGGCAGCGGCCAGGACGGCTCGTGCCTGGCCGCTGCGCAGCCCTCCGCTGCCGGTCGGCCATGCCGATACGGCGGCCGGCCAGATCCGCATCAACGCCGCCCGCAGGGCGTGCAGGACTTCGACGCGGTGGGCCACGGCCGCGCGGTGGGCGTGCGCCACGATCCGAAGTGCCTGTGCCTCCGGCGAGGAGGCCACGAGTGAACGGCTCTCCCCCGCCAGGGTCATCGAGGCGATCAGCCGCGCGTCGAAGCGGTCAGATTTGGCGGTCCCCAGGGCCGCGCGGTGGCGGGCGGCACGAGCGGGGTCCACCTGCACGACCTTCATTCCCGACGCCGCCAGCGCCCGGGCGAACACCAGGTTCACGTCCTCGATGCCGGTCACCGTGGCACGCCACCGGCGCGACAGCGGCGCAAGGAACTCCCGGTAGTGGGCGACGGGGTCCGGGCTCTCGGCGTAGACGATGCGCGTTTCCCCGACGACCTTCCCAGACCGGTCTAGGACAGCGAAGTCGAGCCACCGATCCGACCAGTCGCACCCGGCGACCAGCAACAAACCACCTCCCAGCGGAGAACGAAGAGCGTTTCCAGACGGCGAGCCAGACCCCGTGTCCTAGCCGGCGGGCGTCCACAGGAGCCGCTCGCGGGTCGCCTCGGGCACCACCCGGCGCAGGACCGACGCCGTCGAGCTGAGGGAGGCGGCGAACGCGGCCACGAGGTCGTGCGGGACGGAAGCGGAGAACGACGCCGCCCACAGGCACGGTGCGCCGGGTGCGGGCTGGGCCCACGCCTGCCATCCACCGGGTGCCGCCTCGTCAAGGCCGGTGGTCAGGGTGCGCGGGTCGGCGTCCTGGATGAGGGGCGGTACCTCACCGAGGCTGACGTGCGAGATGAACGTGGGATCCGTCGCCCCCGCGCCCTGGTCGGCGTCGCGGCGCCACCCGTGGGCGGTGACGGCGTCGAGGACCAACTCGGGGCGAACATGCGGCACCGCGGGGTGAGGGCGAGCGTCGAGGGCGGTGAGGAAGTCGGCCACCGCCTCGCCGGGCACGTCGGGCGTGAAGTAGGCCGACCACTGGGCCGGGCCGCTGGTGTCCGTACGGGCGGAGACCTGCCAGGCGATCGGCAGATCCCCCAGATGGAACGGCTCGTCCGCCAGCATCCACTGGGCCCAGCACAGGGAGTCCGCGCTGATGTGCAGCACGGTGCTGCGGATGACCTGGCGGTCCTCCGGCTCCTCCTCCGGCACCTGCCGCCCCCGGACAATCGTCAGGCTCGTCCAGCCCAGGCCGCCGAGCGCGTCGGCGACGGTGTCGTAGAGGCGGCCGTCGTCACCGGCCAGATGACGAGGACCAACCCAGTAGGCACGCTGCCCGCCGGTCGAATCGGACGGGTCGAGCGGGAAGCCGGAATACAGGGGCGCCTCCAGAAGGGCGGTCGGCTGCGGTTCAACCGCCGACGGTGCGGCGGGGACCTCGCGGGGGCGGCTGGACGGGGCTCTGCCAGGCCAGGACCACCGCGACCTCGGGCGGCAGATGCCCGAGCTGGCTGTCCTCGTCGCGCCCTTCGGCGAGGTAGACGACGGGCCGACCCATCTCGTCGACGGACGGCACCACCTGCGCGAGGCGGTGGGCCATCGGGAAGAACGGGTTCATCGCCTGACGGACCGGGGCGTCCCGGTCGCAGGCGGACAGCAAGTCGATGAGATCACCGACGGTCATCTCCGGGCACCCACCCGGCCGCAAAGCCTCGGAACTGGTCGAACAACCGTTGCCAACATGAGCCGCGGTCACGAGCAATCACCTCTCTGACCTGGAGGTGTCGGCAAGGTCGTCGATGTTGACATGGCCGCAACCCACTTGGCCAGTGATTCCGCGATCTTTCCTGTCTGCCCCTGGCGAACTCCTCCGCCAGCGTCCACCTGGGCCGGCGACCGTCTCTCCCGGCCACGGGGTACCCGGATCGGTGGTCAGGAGACCAGGAACCGACACGGGGCTCGCAACACCGTCGGACTCACCCAGCCCTCGTCCGACCGTTGTCTGTCGGTAGCGGCGCGCAGTGCGCCCTCGCACCGAGACCGGCGCCCGAAATCCGCAAAGGGCCGCTGCTCTGCCGCCTACCGCCCGGCGGCGGCCCACGTGGCGACCTCCGCACGGCGCGAGAGGACGCCGTGCGTCCGTGCTTCTCGACGAGCGGTGCCGGCGAGCGTGACGCGGGGCCGAGCTGGTCAGTCTCTGAGGAGCGCTGTACAAGTGCGGGCCCGCCCGGCGGCGTTACCCACAGGATCAGCGATCCGGTACACACCGCTCAACCACGCGCCGTAGGCTGCCAGTTGCGGGTGAGCGGTACCCGTGGAGCCCCTCTGGACACCCGACTGTCCAACAGAGGAGGCCACATGGGAAAACGCCGCAAACCACACAAGGGAGAGGGCCCGAGCTGGGGGTTCCTCACGTTCCTCGCCACAGTCGTGCGCATCGTGCTCGACTGCTGGAGGAACCTGTGAGAGCTCCGGCTCAGGCCCGTCTGCGGGCGGACGCACCAGCCTGGTAAGCAGTCGTCCGGCCCCAGGCCGCCTCCGTCAGGGGGCGGCCTCCTTCCTTCTCTGACGCGGAGTGGACTCTTATCGCCTAGAGCCAATCACTCATGACTGAAAGCCTTAAGAGTCGAACCGCATCGTCATTCAGAATAGCGCCAACAGATGAATCAATCCCGGGCTTCGGTCGATTCAGTCGCTGTCTTCACGCAAACCCCCAGGTCAGTGATGGTGTGAGGTCCCACTAGGTCTTGGACGGATTGGCTGAGTGGACAGCTCGGTGTCTCCGTCGAGGACGCGGTAACAGGTGTCCTCCAGGAGGACCGTCACGATCTTCCCGGCCTGTGCGGTGCCGATCCGCGGCCACTTGCCCATGATCTGGCGGTCCATGTCCGCCTTCCGCCGGGCAGTTCCGCCCCGCCCGCCCACCGGCTCACCGCC
>NZ_JACBXC010000790.1 GCF_013870535.1 Streptomyces phytophilus
TCTTCGGGTCGTTCCTGACGTCCGCCAGAGCGGGGCGGCGCTCACCGACCGCGGGGGCGAGGAAGATCGCCGCGGCGACCAGCGCCAGGACGGCGATCATCGCGGAGCGCAGCCCGTAGTGGTCGCCGAGGAAGCCGAGGCCGGGCGGGCCGACCAGGAAGGCCCCGTACGCGATCATCGCCACCAGGCTCACCCGGGCGGTGGGGTCGGGGCCGGAGTCGCCGGCGGCCGAGATGGCGACCGGGAAGCCCAGCGAGGCGCCCAGGCCCCAGAAGAGGACGGCGGCGCCGGCGGCCACCGGGTGGTCGACGAAGATCACCACGACCAGCCCGAGCGCCGCGGAGACCGCGCTGGTGCGGATCACGAGGTAGCGCCCGAAGCGGTCGATGAAGAACGCGCCGCAGAAGCGGCCGACGGTCATCGCGGCGGCGAAGCCCACGTACACCAGCGAGCCCAGCGCGGCGTCCAGGTCGTGGCCGTCGACCATCAGCAGCGGCAGCCAGTCGGTCGCCGCGCCCTCCGCGAGCGCCATGGCCAGGACGACCGCGCCGATCAGCAGCAGCCGGGTGTCCTTCCACAGCGGGCGGCCCGCGGCCGTACCGGCGCCGTCCTCGGCGGCGTCCGCCGCCCCGTCCGCGGCGGCCCGCCTGCCGACGCCGCCGGGGACGTCGCCGAAGGCGGCGAGGAAGACGGTGAGCGCGACGCCGGACATGATGAGCAGATGCCACTGCACGGGGAAGCCGGCGGCCGTGGCCAGCATGCCGAGGCTCGCGCCGAGCACGGTGCCGAGGCTGAAGAACCCGTGCAGCGTCGTCATCACGGACCGCGCGAGCAGCCGCTCGACCTCGGCGCCCTCCACGTTCAGCGCGACCTCGCCGGAGCCGCCGCCGAGGCCGAACACGAAGAGGCCGGCGGTGACGAGGGCCGCCGACGAGGCGAGCGCCCCCGCGCCGACCCCCGCGACCCCGAGTGCGATCAGCACCGTGCCGCCGCCGATCACCGGCCGGGTGCCCATCCGGGCCACCAGCGCCCCCGAGCTGGCGATGCCGATGGTGGAGCCGACGGACAGCCCGAAGAGGATCAGCCCCATCTCTGCCGTGGACGCCCCCAGCTCGTCGCGGACGTCGGGGGTGCGCGTCACCCACGACGAGAGCGACAGCCCGGGTATGAGGAACATCAGGGACAGCGACAGGCGCCGGCGGCGCGAGGCGGTGGCCATCGGGGGCTCTCTTTCGAAACGGTGACTCGTCAGCGCCGGGGCGACGGCCGTGCGGGCATGGCGGGGGGACCGTGTCGCGGCACGCTCCTCCCGCAGTGTCGTTCCGACCCCGCCTCCGGCTCAAACCCGTTTCGGCACGTGGACTGCCGCCGGGGTCCCGCGGCCGCGGGGCGCCGGGGCCGCGGGGACCCGGCCGGATTCCGCGCCCCGTGCACCGGCGGGTGATCGACATAGTAAGGTAAGCCTTACTTCTGCCGCCGTCGGCGGGTGCGTCCAGGAAGGTGTCAGGTCAGGATTCCGTGCGGTTATATCTGCTGGCGCGCAACCCCACCGACTCGGTCACGGACGGCTTCCTCCCCGCCGCGCGCCGTCTCGGCCTCGACGTCACCGTGCTCACCGACCAGCCCGGCGCCCACCGGCGGCGCGCCCCGGAGCCGGAGACCCTGGGCTGCGACGTACGCGACTTCCGCGCCGTGATCGGCCGCATCTCCGCTCACCACCGGCCCGACGCGGTGTTCACCAACAGCGACCACCTGCAGACGCAGGCCGCGCTCGCCGCCGATTACTTCGGCCTGCCCGCCAAGAGCTGGCGGGCCGCCCACGCCACCAAGGACAAGGCCGAGATGCGCCGCCGGCTCGCCGCCGCCGGCGCGGACCCGGTGCGGGCCGCGGAGCTGCCCGCCGGGGCGGACCCGGCCGCGCTGGACGTGCCGTACCCGTGCGTGGTCAAGCCGCGCGAGGGCGTCGCCAGCGAGGACGTGGTGCTGGCCGCGGACCCGGCGGAACTCGTGCGGCGCTGCGAGGAGATCCGGGCGCGGCGGCCCGGCGAGGCGCTGGTGGTCGAGGAGTTCCTGGCCGGCGAGCTGTACACGCTGGAGACGCTGGGCGACGGCCGCGTACGCCACCTCCTCGGCGGCTTCCACACCGACTTGTCGCCGCCGCCGTACTTCGTCGAGGAGCGCATGTCCTACGTGCCCGCCCACCCCGGGCCCGTCGCGGCCCAGGTGCTCGGGCAGCTCGACGCGCTCGGCGTCGGGTTCGGCGCCTGCCACACCGAGTTCACGGTGAGCGCGGGCCGGGCGCGGCTCGTGGAGGTCAACTACCGCGCCATCGGCGACCAGTGCGACCTGCTGCTCACCCGGCTGCTCGGCATCCCGCTCTTCGCGCACATCCTCCGTACGCACCTGGGCGAGCCGCTGCCCGCGGACCTGGGGGCGCGTACGGACGGGCGGGCCCGGCTGTCGTACCCGTGCGCCCGCACCGCCGGGACGCTGACCGCCGCCCCGGGGCCGGCGGATCGGGTGGTCGACGGGGTGGAGCTGGCGTACCGGCCGCTGCGCGCGGTGGGCGAGCGGCACGAACTGCACCGCACCAACCGGGACTTCCTCGGCGTGGCCCGCGGCATCGGCACGGACCAGCGGCAAGTGGACCGGGTGGTGGCGGACTTCCTGGCCGCGCAGCGCTGGGAGATCGCGCCGTGAGCGGGGCCGCGCCCGACTCCGGGGAAGGCGCCGGCGGCGAGGAGGCCGAGCTGGTGCTGCGCGTGCTGAGCGCGCTGCTGCGCGAGGACGTCGTGGGGCTGCGTACCCGTACGACGGCGCA
The DNA here is from genome assembly GCF_013870535.1 of Streptomyces phytophilus. Taxonomy (GTDB): domain Bacteria; phylum Actinomycetota; class Actinomycetes; order Streptomycetales; family Streptomycetaceae; genus Streptomyces; species Streptomyces phytophilus. The sequence continues at coordinate 2,822 of NZ_JACBXC010000790.1, forward strand.
CGACCGGGCGGACGGACGCTGGCTGCGCCTCGCCGACCCCGCGGGGCCCGGCGCAC
>NZ_JACBXC010000791.1 GCF_013870535.1 Streptomyces phytophilus
GGTACGGTCGGCGCGGACGAGCGCGCGGATAACCGCGCCGACCGATACCCGGCCTGCCAATCTGTCCGGCAGGTGGGCAGCCCGCCCCGTGGCCGGCTTGTCCAGACGGTCACGGGGCGGAGTCAAGTTGAGAGCCGTTCGGCGATCTCCTCGGGCTGCACAATGGTGCAGCCGCGAAGCACGCGCGTCAGATGGGCGGCCAGCACCCACCGCACCGCGGGATCGTCGTACGGAACCGTGACCGCCTTGTCAGGCACAGCAAGCCGGCCCTCCCGGCGGTACATCAGCCCGTGCACGCCGTCGATGTCGGGATGCTGCACCTGTACCGCCACCGCGCCGGTGCGGCGCAGATGCGGGCACCACTCCGGGGACATCGCGGCGCACTGGAGACAGAGGGGAGGGTGTGCGGTGACTTCCTCCTCGGGCCAGCCGGGCACGTCGCGGTGGTCCTCCAGCAGGAACAGCGTCCCGTGCTCGTCCTCGTAGGCCGGCGCGGCGCAGACCTGGCACAGGAGCCTGTGCATCGCGCGGCGCTGCCGCTGGGGGTGGACGTGGCCATAGCGGGGGCGGCCGTGGCCCTGCCGTAACGGCCTGCGGGCCCACAGCACGCCCATGGTGTCGCGTTCCTGGGGGTTCTCGTGTGGATAGCCGATGCCGCGGTCATTGGCCCTGCAGACCACGACGGGGGCGGTTCGGCGGTCCTCACCGGTCCAGGCGGTCACGTAGGGCACCGGCGGCCGGGCGGTCACGGCCGCCCCCTCAGTGCCAGCGGCGCGGTGACGGTGATCCGGCCGTGGCCCAGGTCGGCGTCATCCTCCCCGGCGGTCGTGACGCAGCGCCCGCCGGCCTGGTGGACCGCCAGCTGCAGAATCGTGCGCGCGGTCTGCTCCCGGCTGATGCGCTCCCACGAGTCGACCAGGCACACCGCGGGCGCGGCAGCCTGCCGCATCGCGTAGATGAGCCGATCCCACTGCGGCCGGGGCCAGTTCGTCAGCGCGTTGTCGCCGCGGTCGACCCACAGCCCGGCGGCCACCCAGCCGTGTTCGACGGCGTACCGCTGGCACCGCTCTATGCGCGCGTCAAGAGCGGCGGTCGTGAGGGTGGCATGCCGGTCGTAGATGAACGCCAGCGTGGGCCGGGCGGGTTGGCCAGTGTCGGGGGTGTCCATGACGGTCGCCTGTCGTCGGTGATCAGGTCGTCACCGAACGTAGCCCCGTCATGAGCATGGTCGCCATGGCACTCCAACCCACCCCCTGCGCCAAGTGCCACAGCGCTTACATCGGAGTCCCCAAAGCGTCGGCCAGCTCCCGCATCTCCGGCGTCAGCGTCCGCCTGCGCTCGACCACGCGGCCCATGATGTCCTGCGCGTACCGCTGCGCGGTGATCCACTGCGGCGCGTCCGCCCACACGTCTTGGAGGACCTGCACGCACTGCTCTTCGTCATGCAGGCGCAGGTGCGCGTCGGCGACGTCGAGCATGTGCCGGCACCGGCCCGACTTCCCGCCGCCCTTGGCTGGCTTCCACGTTCGCACGGCCTTGTGGAGATGCAGCACCCGAGCGGGGTTCTGCTGGATTGCCGCGTGCTCCGCGCGCTGGTGGGTGACCGTCGCCGGCCCGAAGTGCCGCAGGTAGTCAGGCGCGGTGATCACCTCCTGACCGAGGCCCACCGCAGCGATCCGCGCCAGCCGCAGCGCGTTCGCTGCCTCCGGCTTCCGGTTGTCCCGGACAGCCGCGGCGCCCACGCGGAGCTGCAGCCCACCCCATACGGCGAGTTCCTCCGGCGTCGCGCGCGACACCCGCGGCTCGACGTCATCCGCCCATCGACTCGCCAACTCCGCTACCTCCGCCAGATGCCCGCCGCGCAGAAGCTGCTGGCACTGAGCGACCACCGCGGCGCCGCCGGCGAGTTCGTCCGTCGCTGCGTCGAGGGTCTGCTGTGCAGCCTCGGCGGCAGCCTCGTACTGCCGCACCTGACCCAGGAAGCTCACCGTGAGCTGCAGCGACTGGTACAGCAAGCGCCGAGCCGCCGGCCCCTCCAGGGCGCGCACGTCCCGCAGGAGGGCGGGCAGCATCCTGCCGAGGTCGTCGTAGCGTTCGGTGGCGAACAGGGCCCTGCCGCCGGCCAGCGCGCCGCTGACGCCGGCGGCGGTGGGCTCCTCGGGCAACTGCGGGGAGGGCGCCGCGAGGGCGGTCACGACCGGCTGCCAGATGTCCGCGGGGACGTTCGGCCGCCACGGGGGTGGGGCGGAGGTGAGCAGGTGCGTAGTCGGCACGTCGAGCGCGCGGGCGAGCTGGTGAGCTGTCTCCATCCGCACGTCCTGCCGCTCGCCTTGCTCCATCTTGCGGACCAGGGAGACGGACAGGTCGGCGGCGGTTGCGAGTTCCTTCTGCGTCATGCCGCGACGCTTCCGTACCGTCCGTACGCGGTCGCCGATGTGCTCGTTCGTGGGTTCAGGCATACTGACTCCAGCGTTCTGAGGTGACACCAGAACCGTACCCGCGGGCCGCCCCGTGAGTACCACCCGAACGGCCCTCCCTTGCGGGGGCCGTTCGCCGTTTCCCGCACCGCCGCGGCCGGGACAACCGTGATCCGAACATGACGAAGGCGCCCCCGCCCGGGTACCGGGCGGGGGCGTGGGGTCAGGTGCGGCGGCGTTGGGGGTCGAGCGCCGGCGGAACGTTGGCGGTGGGGGCAGGGTCCTCGGGCGGCGCCGGTGCTCCGTCCTGTCGGCAGATGAGCGCGTACGGATCCCAGGGCGGGGCCTGGAGGCTGTGCCCCTCGGGGCAGGCCGGCCCCGGTGGACCCTCCGGGCCCCGGTCGCCGTCGGTTCCGTCCTTGCCGTCCGCCCCCGCCGGGCCGGGCGGGCCG
>NZ_JACBXC010000792.1 GCF_013870535.1 Streptomyces phytophilus
GATCAGCGCCATCGGCACGTTCACGAACATCACCCAGCGCCAGCCCGCGTACTCCGTGAGCACGCCCCCGATCAGCACCCCCAGCGCACCGCCCGCCGCGTTCGTCGCGCTCCAGATGCCGAACGCCCGGACCCGCGCCCGCCCTCCCGGGAACGTCGCCGTCAGCAGCGCCAGCCCCGCCGGGGCGAGGGCCGCCGCGCCGACGCCCTGGGCGGCCCGCGCCGCAACCAGGTGCCCCGGCTCGGTGGCGAAGCCGCCGAGGAGGGAGGCGACGCCGAACAGGCCCAGGCCGACGAGCAGCATCCGCTTCTGCCCGTACCGGTCGGCGGCCTTGCCGCCCAGCAGAAGCAGCCCGCCGAACGTGAGCGCATACGCGTGGATGACCCACGTCAGACCCACCTCGCCGAAGCCGAGCGCGGCGCCGATCTCCGGCAGCCCCACGTTCACCACCGACAGGTCGAGCGAGACCAGGAACTGCGCCACCGCCGCCGTGGCGAGCACGAGCCCCGCCCGCCCCGCACCTCCGGAGCCGCCCGCCGCGCCCTCCCGGCCTGCCGCCTCCGCCTGCTCCCCCGTCATGATCCCTCCCGTGTCCACCCGACTTCCGGAACATGTTCCGGAACACGTTCCTAAAGTACACCACCCCTCCGACAGCTCCCCGGACAAGGCCACTGACCTGGGATGATTTCCCGGGCGGACCCCGGGGCAGCATCATGGGACGGTGCCCGGACAACGAGACCGCCGAGAGCCCGCCCCCACGCCCACCGGCCGCACCGGCCGGCCGCGCTCGACGTCGCGCGCCGAGATCCTCGCGGCGGCCCGCCGGGTCATCGACGAGGACGGCTGGGAGACGCTGACCGTCCGCCGGCTGGCCGCCGAGATCGGCATCGGGACGACGACGCTCTACCACCACGTCCACAACAAGGACGACCTGGTGGTCGAGCTGGTCAACCAGCACCTCGACCAGCTCGCGCGCCCCGAACTGCCCGACGACCCGCGCGAGCGGATCGTCGTCGCCGCCACGACGATGCACGACGCGCTCACCAACTGGGCCTGGGCGGCCGAGGCGCTGACCGCGGACGGCTTCATCGGGCGACTCGGCGACTCCGCCCTGTGGATCGTCGAGACGATCGTCGCCGGCGCGGTGGCCGCGGGCTGCACGCAGGGACAGGCCGTCGACGTCTTCCGGAACATCTGGTACTACACCGTCGGCGAAGTCCTCGTACGCGCCCGCTCGGACCGCCGCCGCGCGCGGGTGGGCTCCGCCGACCTCGCGTTCGGCCTGGACGGCCTCGATCCGTCCAGGCAGCCGCAGTTGGCGGCCATCGGCGACCTGTGGCCGGAGCGCACGGCCCTCGACCTGTACCCGCGGGTGCTGCGGATCATCGTCGACGGACTCCTCGCCGAGGCCGCCCGGCCCGTATAAGCCCGACCCCGCCCCACCTCCTCACGACCCGCGCCAAACAATTTGAACAAAACAACAACTAGAACTATCGTTCAAGAAAGTGAGCCGGCCGTCCACCTCACCGAGGGAGCCCGTATGACCACGTCCACCGCCCGCCGCGCAGGCCCCCGGGAGTGGGCGGGGCTCGCCGTGCTCGCCGTACCCACCGTGCTGCTCGGCCTGGACGTCACCGTCCTCTACCTCGCGCTCCCCGCCCTCGCCGCCGAGCTGCACCCCAGCGGCACCCAAGCCCTGTGGATCATGGACGCGTACGGCTTCCTGATCGCCGGATTCCTCGTCACCATGGGCACGTTGGGCGACCGCTTCGGCCGCCGCCGCCTGCTGCTGATCGGCGCCGCCGCCTTCGGCGCCGCGTCCGTCGCCGCCGCGTACGCGCCGGGCCCGGAGGCGCTGATCGCCGCCCGGCTGCTGCTGGGCGTGGCCGGTGCCACGCTGATGCCGTCGACGCTGTCGCTGATCAGCAATCTCTTCCGCGACCCGCGGCAGCGGGGGCTGGCGTTCGCGATCTGGGCGGCGATGTTCTCCCTGGGCGTCGCGCTCGGGCCGGTGGCGGGCGGTGCGCTGCTGGAGTACTTCTGGTGGGGGTCGGCGTTCCTGATGGGCATCCCGGTGATGGTGCTGCTGCTGGTGGCGGGGCCGCTGCTGCTGCCGGAGTCGCGGGATCCGGACGCGGGCCGGGTGGACGCGGCGAGTGTGGTGCTGTCGCTGGGGACGATGCTTCCGGTGACGTACGCGATCAAGGAGCTGGCGCACGGTGTGGCCGCGGTGCCGCTGCTGGCCGCCGCGGTGGGCATCGGCGCGGGGGCGCTGTTCCTGCGCAGGCAGCGGCAGTTGGCGAGCCCGCTGCTGGACCTGGGGCTGTTCGCCGACCGGTCGTTCCGCAGCGCGCTGCTGATCCTGCTGGTGGGGACGGTGGCGGTGAGCGGCACGTACCTGTTCGTCACGCAGTACCTGCAGTTGGTGGAGGGGCAGTCGGCGCTGCGGGCGGGGCTGTGGCTGCTGCCGCCGGCGGGGGTGCTGATCGTCGCGTCCGTGACGGCGCCGGCGTTCGCGCGCCGGTTCGGGCCGGGGGCCGTGATGGGCGCGGGGCTGGTGTCGGCGGCGGTGGGGTTCCTGCTGCTGAGCCGGGTCGAGCCGGGTGGTTCGGGGGACATCGCGGTGATCCTCGTGGCGTACGCGATGGTGAACTCGGGGATCGGCCCCGTGCTGGCGCTGGGCACCGAGCTGGTGGTGGGCTCCGCGCCGCCGGAGAAGGCGGGGGCGGCGTCGGCGATCAGCGAGACGAGTTCGGAGCTGGGTGTGGCGCTGGGTGTCGCGGTGCTGGGGAGCGTGGGCACGGCGGTGTACCGGTCGGGCGTCGGCGACGGCGTGCCGCGGGGCACGCCGGAGGCGGCGGGGGAGAC
>NZ_JACBXC010000793.1 GCF_013870535.1 Streptomyces phytophilus
GCGGGCGCCCCGCCCCCGGCGGAGCCGAACGACGCCAGCGTCACCCTCCTCGTACGCACCGGGGGCCTCACCGTCCTGCTGCCCGGGGACCTGGAGCCGCCCGCCCAGCGCGCGTTGCTCACCGCCGTCCCCCGACTGCCCCGCGTCGACGCCCTGAAGGTCCCGCATCATGGCTCGGCCTACCAGGACCACGAGCTGCTGCGGCGCCTCGGCCCGCGCTTCGCCCTCGTCAGCGCGGGCACCGGCAACCCGTACGGCCACCCCTCGCCCCGCACCGTCGCCGCCCTGCGCGCCCAGGGCGCCGCGGTCCTGCGCACCGACGAGCACGGCCCGCTCGCCCTCACCGCCGAAGTGGACGGCGAGGAGAAGCGTGCTCCCGCTGTCACCCTCGGCGGCAAGTAGCCGAGCCCGTAACAGATCCAAACGGACCGGTGAACTCCGGCACTTGACCCAACCCCGCACGAGCCGCCACAACCCGGCGGGGAACCCCCGGTTTGCATAGAAAGCAACATCAGTGCTCGAATGAATGCCCGAGCTACTGAAATTCCACGGGGGTGGATGCTTCATGATCGGTCGTCTCCGACGCAGATCCTCGGCCACGGCAAACCGACGCGGCGCCGGCCTGGCCGGCCTGGAGGTTCCCTCGCACGCGGGGGTGCTGAGCTGCCGCGTGCTCGACCCCGTCGACCAGCCGCTGCCGCAGGCGGAGGTCGTACTCGCCGACGCCGCCGGGCGCAGAGTGGTCAGCGGGGAGAGCGATCCGTTCGGCACCTTCGTGGTCGCGGTCCCGGCCGGCGGCTACCGGCTCTCCGTCAACGCCGAGGGCTTCACCCCGTACCGCGGCGAGGTCGAGGTCGCCGAAGGCGCCCACCACTCCCTCGGCGACCTCACGCTCAGCCCCTCCCCGCTCCCGCAGCTCCCGCCGCCCGGCGACTGGGAGATAGACCCGGCGCACACCACCATCGCGTTCGTCGCGCAGCACATCGGCATGGCGCGCGTACGCGGCCGGTTCAACACCTTCAGCGGCGCCCTGCGCGTCGGTGAGCGCATGGAGGACTCCGGGATGCGCGTCGCCATCGAGGCGGCCAGCATCGACACCAACATCAAGATGCGCGACGACCACCTGCGCTCCGCGGACTTCCTCGACATCCAGCGCTACCCGGCGATCGAGTTCGCCGGCGACCGCTTCGTCCACCGCGGGGGCGCCCGCTGGGCCGTCACCGGCGCGCTCTCCATCCACGGCGTCAACCGCACCGTCACCCTGGACACCCGCTACCTCGGCACCGGCTACGGCATGGAGGGCGAACTGCGCGCCGCCTGCCGGGCGACCGTCGAACTGCACCGCGAGGACTTCACGCTCAACTGGCAGCACATGCTCGCGCGCGGCATCGCCGTCGTGGGCTCCAGCATCCAGATAGAACTGGACATCCAGGTGGTGGCCGCGACCTGAGGCGCGGTCGCCGCCCGGCGCCGGTCAGCCGACCGGGTCCTCCGGCAGCGTCGCGGACCCCTCCAGCCAGCCGTCGTACGACTCCGCCAGGTCCTCCAGCTCCGCCGCCAGGGCCTCCCGCGCGTCCTCGACGACGACGAGCCACTGCGCGTCCTCCGCGTCGTCCTCGCCGGCCAGGGCGTCGCGGATCAGCTGGGGCTCCCCGGCCAGGCCGAAGCGCTCCACGGCCAGCCCGGCCACCTCCCGCGCGGCGTCGCGGTCGGGCAGCACGAGTACGTACGTCAGGTCGCTCACGCCGCCATTGTGCCCGCGGCCGCCGGCGGTGTCGTACCGGCGTGGGATGCTGTACGGCGATGGCAGCGACGACCCGGAACCCCAGGACCAGCAAGGGCGCAAGCGCCGGCGGCGACCCGCTCACCCCGGTCACGCTCGCCGTGGGCCAGGAGGAACTGCTGGTCGACCGCGCCGTGCAGGAGGTCGTGGCCGCGGCCCGCGCCGCCGACCCCGACACCGACGTGCGCGAGTTGGCCCACGACGCCCTCCGGCCCGGCACGCTCGCCGAGCTGACCAGCCCCTCGCTCTTCGCCGAGCACAAGGTCGTGGTCGTACGCGGCGCGCAGGACCTCGGCGCCGACGCGGTGAAGGACGTCAAGGCGTACGTGGCCGCCCCCGCCGACGAGATCACGCTGGTGCTCGCGCACGCCGGCGGCGCCAAGGGCAAGGGCCTGCTGGACGCCGCGCGCAAGGCCGGCGCCCGGGTGGTCGACTGCGCGAAGGTGACCCGCCCCGCGGACCGGCTGGCCTTCGTGAAGGCCGAGTTCCGCGCCGCGGGCCGCACCGCGACGCCGTCCGCCTGCCAGGCGCTGGTGGACGCCATCGGATCCGACCTGCGGGAGATGGCCAGCGCCTGCGCGCAGCTCGCGGCCGACGTGGAGGGCACGATCGACGACGCCGTCGTCGCGCGCTACTACACAGGCCGGGCCGAGACCTCCGGCTTCGAGGTGGCCGACCGCGCCGTCGAGGGCCGCACGACCGAGGCCCTGGAGGCCCTGCGCTGGGCCCTGAACACGGGTGTGGCCCCCGTCCTGCTCACCAGCGCCCTCGCCCAGGGCGTCCGCTCCATCGGCCGCCTCGCCTCGGCCCCCCGCGGCATGCGCCCGGCGGACCTGGCCCGCGAGCTGGGCATGCCGCCGTGGAAGGTGGACCGGGTCCGCCAGCAGATGCGCGGCTGGACCGCGGACGGCGTGGCCACGGCCCTGCGCGCCGTCGCCAAGGCCGACGCGGACGTCAAGGGCGGCTCCGACGACCCGGCCTACGCCCTGGAGAAGGCGGTGGTGGCCATCGCCACCGCGGCCCGCTCCCGTTGACCCGCGCGCCGGGACTTCCGCGCTGCCGCCGCCCGCCGCGTCCAC
>NZ_JACBXC010000794.1 GCF_013870535.1 Streptomyces phytophilus
GGTGCACGGACGGCTCCGGCGCCATGACGTCGACGCGCAGCCCGTGCTCCTCCGCGGTCTTCGCCGTGGCCGGCCCGATACAGGCGATGACCGTGACGTTGTGCGGCTTGCCGGCGATGCCGACGAGGTTCCGCACCGTCGAGGACGACGTGAACAGCACGGCGTCGAACCCGCCGCCCTTGATCGCCTCGCGGGTCTCGGCCGGCGGCGGCGACGCGCGCACCGTGCGGTACGCGGTGATGTCGTCGACCTCCCAGCCCAGGTCCTTGAGACCGGCCACCAGCGTCTCAGTGGCGATGTCCGCGCGCGGCAGGAACACCCGGTCGATCGGGTCGAAGACCGGGTCGTACGGCGGCCAGTCCTCCAGCAGCCCGTGCGAGGACTGCTCGCCGCTGGGCTGCAGGTCGGGGCGTACGCCGAACTCCACCAGCGCCGCCGCCGTCTGCTCGCCGACCGCGGCGACCTTGATCCCGGCGAACGCGCGGGCGTCGAGCCCGTACTCCTCGAACTTCTCCCGCACCGCCTTGACGGCGTTGACGGAGGTGAAGGCGATCCACTCGTACCGCCCGGTGACCAGGCCCTTGACCGCCCGCTCCATCTGCTGCGGAGTACGCGGCGGCTCGACGGCGATGGTCGGCACCTCGTGCGGCACGGCACCGTACGAGCGCAGTTGCTCGGACAGCGACGCCGCCTGCTCCTTCGTCCGCGGCACGAGCACGTGCCAGCCGAAGAGCGGCTTGGACTCGAACCAGGCCAGCTGCTCGCGGCGGGCCGGCGCGCTCTGCTCGCCGACGACGGCTATGACCGCCTGCCCGGCGTCCGGCGACGGCAGCACCTTCGCCGACTTCAGCACCTGCGCGACGCTGCCGAGCGTGGCGCTGAACGTCCGCTGCCGCGTCGTCGTGCCCGCGAGCGTGACCGTCATCGGGGTGTCCGGCTTGCGTCCCGCGGCGACCAGTTCGCGCGCGGCCGCCGCGGTGGCCTCCAGGGACGTCTGCACCACGAGCGTGCAGTCGCTGGCGCCCGCCTCGCCCCAGATCTGCTCCGAGGCGGTCGCGGCGTCCACGACGCGCACGTCCGTACCCTGCGGGTCGTGCAGCAGCACCTCGTCGGCCGCGTTCTTCCAGAAGTACTCGCCCGACGGCTCGCCGATCTTCCCGATCGGCTCGCTCACTCCCGCGACGGACAGGATCCGGGCCCCCTCGCCGTCGAACGCCACGGCCCGCGGCATGGGGTACGCCTGCGGCCACCGCTCCACCGCGGTCACCCGCCGGCCGCGCTCCGCGAGCAGCAGCGCGAGCACCTGCCCCACGGGCCCGTACCCGACGATCAGTACGTCGCTGTGCTCCGCCACGGTCAGCCCCGTCCGTTGAGCACGAGGTCGACGACCTCCTCGAAGGCCGCCGGCCTGGCGAGGACACGTACCTCTTCCTTGCCGTCCTCCACCCGCACGTACCGCTTGCCGATGAGCACCATCTGCCCGTTCTCGAACGCCCGGCTGTGCACCCGGGTGCCGAGGAGCACCTCCTCCAGCGGGAAGTCCGCGAGCCTCTCGACCAGCCCCGACCAGTCGGCCAGGTCCCGGTACTCCAGGAGGAACTTGAACAGCGGGCTCCAGTCCGCCCCCTGCGGCCGGCGCTGCACGAGGTGGTAGCCGTCCTCCTGGAAGAGGATGCGGTAGTCGACGCCGTACTGCGTCTGGACCTCGTCCGTGACCTTCAGCGGCTCCAGGAACGTCGGCCCGGCCAGCCCGACGTCCACGAGGTAGTGGTCGCCGTCGAGCAGCACGCAGTTGAAGATGTGCTCGAAGTCCGGGCCGAAGCTGCCGTTCACCTGGAGCACCGCGCCGGACAGGATCCGCGCGTCGTACCCCAGCTCGGTGAGCAGGCGCCGCATGAGCCCGTTCAGCTCGTAGCACACCCCGCCGCGGCCGCCTTCGACGATCGCGTCGAACACGGCGTCGTCGTCGATCTCGACGTCTTCGAGCACGTCGACGCCGCGCTTCGCGTCCGCGTTGAGCGAGTTGTCGAACGGGATGGAGACCAGATGCCCTTTCTGGATCTTCCGCAGGTTCTCGACGCTGGGCTCGGTGGAGCCGGTGTATCCGATCCGCGCCAGGTAGCGCTCGGTGCTGAACATGGGACCTGGTCCTGCCTTCCTGTCTGAGGGGTACGGCGCGACGCGGGTCACGCGTCCGCGGCCGCGAGTTGCTTGAGCACGTGTTCGGCGATGTACGCGGGCGTCGGGTAGTCGAAGAGCAGCATCGGATCGAGCGCCAGGCCGGTGGCGTCGACCAGGCGGTTGCGCAGCTCGACGGCCGAGAGGGAGTTGAAGCCCAACTCGAAGAACGGGCTGTCCTCGCCGAGTTCGTCCTCGAACAGCTCGTCCGGGGCCTGCTCGCGCCGGGCCGCCTCCGCCTCGGCGACGATCAGCTGCACGAGCGCCTCGTTCTGCTCGCTCTCGGTCAGGCCCTCCAGCCGGGACCTGAGCCCCCGCCGCGCGGAGGCCAGGGCCGCGGCGTCCTCCTGGGAGCGCTCGGGCTGCGGGGACCGGGGATCCGGGGTCGTCTCTTTGACGGTCATGCCGTCCTCCAGCCAGTAGGTCCGGTGTTGGAAGGGATAGGTGGGAAGGGGGATGGGGCGGCCGTGCGGAGGGTGGGGTGCGGGGTGGGGGAGGTGGCCCGCGGTGTGGAGGCGGGCGAGCGCGGCGGTGAGGGCGTGGGGTTCGGGGGCCTTGGGCTGGAGGGTGGAGCAGAACGCGAGGGTGCCGGTGCCGCTGCCCTCGGCGGTGGTGAGGGTTTGTTGGGTGAGGGTGGTGAGGGTGGTGTCGGGTCCGGCTTCGAGGTAGGTGGTGACGCCTGC
>NZ_JACBXC010000795.1 GCF_013870535.1 Streptomyces phytophilus
CCGGGCCGATCTGGCGGTGGGCTGGCGCGAGTTCTCCTCCCGCACCTGGATGTGGGCGGTCATCGCGATCTGGATGGTCTTCATGATCGGCTCCTGGGGCCCGACTGTGCCGCTGGTCGCGGCGCAGGTGGTCGAGGAGTACGGGGCCGGGGCGTACGGCGCCGTGAACTCCGCGATGGGTGCGGGGATGGTCGTCGGCGGCCTGGTCGCGCTGCGGGTGCGGCCGGTCCGCCCGCTGCGCGCCGGGGAGGTCGCGGCGCTCGGCTTCGGCGCCCAGCCGGCGGCGGTGGGGCTGCAGTTGCCGGTGCCGGCGATCGCCGGGGGGATGGCGGTGGCCGGGGCGGCGCTGGCCTTCTGGGGCGTGATGTGGGCGACGAGCGTGCAGACGCAGGTGCCGCCCGCGGCGCTGAGCCGTGTGAACGCGTACGAGATCGCCGGCTCGGTCGCCATGCTGCCCGTCGGCAACGCCCTCGCCGGGCCGGCGTCGGCGGCGTTCGGCGCGCACGAGGTGCTGGTGTTCAACGGGGTGCTGGCGGTGCTGACGGCGACCGCGCTGCTCTCCGTACCGGCGATACGCAACCTGCGCAGAGCGGACGGAAACCGCAGGGAACCGCTCGAAGCGGACGCGCTGCGGGCGGATGCGCGTATGACCGGCAGGTCAGGAGACGCGAAAACGGGGTGAGGGGCAAGCCTGCCCTTACGTAGGCTCGGGGACGATGCCTGCCGCCGCCGTACACACCGAAGAGCCCGATCCCGCCGACTCCACGACCGCCGCCGGTACCGGCCCCGACCTCGAAGGACCGCCGCCGGGCGGCGCGGAGGACCGCTCCGCGGTCCGCTCGCTGCTGCGGCTGTGGCCGTACGTCCGCCCGGTGCGGGTGCGGCTGTTCTCGGCCGCCGGCGTGGCGATCGTCGCGTCGTGCATCGGGCTGGTGATCCCGCTGGTGCTCAAGTGGCTCGTGGACGGCCCGGTGGCCGACCGCGACCCGGCGGGCGTCTGGCTCGGCGGGCTGCTGATCCTCGCGCTCGGCGTCGCGGAGGCGGTGCTGTTCGGCTTCCGCCGGTGGCTGGTGGCGCGCCCTCTGGCCGGGGTGGAGGCGGCGATGCGGGCGAGCCTGTACCGGCATCTGCAGCGGCTGCCGGTGTCCTTCCACGACCGCTGGGCCTCCGGCCAGCTGCTCTCCCGCGGCACGACGGACCTCCAGCTGATCCGGATGTTCCTGGCCTTCCCGCTGACGTTCCTGGTGGTCAACGGTACGACCATCGCGGTCGGCTGCGCGGTCCTGCTGGCCCAGGAGTGGACGCTCGGGCTCGTGCTGCTGGCGCCGGTGATCCCGCTGGTGGCGCTCTGCTCGGCCTTCGAACGGCGCTTCTTCGGTGCCGCGCGCCGGGCGCAGGACCAGGTCGGCGACCTGACGACGGTCGTCGAGGAGGCGGTGCTCGGCATCCGCATCGTCAAGGGCTTCGGCCGGCACCGCAGCCAGGCGCAGGCGTTCCACCGGCTGACGCACGAACTGCGCGGCACCGAGCTGCACAAGGCGCGGCTGCTGGCCGGGATCTGGGCGCTGATCATGACGCTGCCGGAGCTGGCGATCGGCGCGGCGCTGGTGCTGGGCACGATGCAGGTCGCGGACGGCGACCTGTCGGCGGGGACGCTGGTGGCGTTCCTGTCCACGGCGATGGCGCTGCGCTGGCCGGTGGAGTCGATCGGGTTCCTGCTTGCGATGTGCAACGAGGCGGCGACCGCGGCGGACCGCTACTTCGAGGTGCTGGACGAGCCGGAGGCCGACGCGGCGGACCGCAGATCCGCCGGCACCGCGAGCACCGCCAGCACTGTCGGCACTGTCGGCACTGTCGGCACTGTCGGCACCGTCAAGGCCGCCCCGGGCGCCTCGCCCGGCCCTGCCGCCGCCTCCGTCCCGGCGCAGCGCGACGGGTCCGCGCCGGAACCGGACACCCCGCCGCCGGCCGCCGACGGCATCCGCTTCACGGGCGTCGTCTTCCGCCACCCCGACGCCGGGCCGGACACCGCGCCCGTACTCGACGGCGTCGACCTGCACGTGCGCTCCGGCGAGACCCTCGCCCTCGTCGGCGCCACCGGCAGCGGCAAGACGACGCTCACCGCGCTCGTCCCGCGGCTGTACGAACCGACCGCCGGCCGCATCAGCCTCGACGGCCGCGACATCACCGGCCTGCCCCGCGACGAGCTGCGCGAGCTGGTCGCCGTGGCGTTCGAGGAGCCGACCCTCTTCTCCGCCACCGCCGGCGAGAACGTGCTCATGGGCTCGTACGAGGCCGAAGAGCACGACCTGCTGCGGGCGTTGGACATCGCGCAGGCCGACTTCGTGCACCAGCTGCCCGACGGCCACCGCACCGAGGTCGGCGAGCAGGGGCTCAGCCTCTCCGGCGGCCAGCGCCAGCGCCTCGCGCTGGCCCGGGCGATCGTGGGCCGGCCCCGCTTCCTCGTGCTCGACGACCCGCTGTCGGCGCTCGACGTGCACACCGAGGCCCTGGTGGAGGCCGCGCTGCGGCGCGTGCTGGCGACGACCACGGCGCTGGTCGTCGCGCACCGCCCGTCGACGGTGCTGCTCGCGGACCGGGTGGCGCTGCTGTCCGGCGGCCGGGTCGCGGCGGTGGGCACGCACGACGAACTACTGCACGGCAGTGGGGAGTACCGCGCGCTGATGGCGGGCGTGACGGAGGAGCGGACGCAGGACGCGGCCGGGGCCGCACACGGCGAGGAGGGGGAGCAGCGATGACGGCGACGGTCACCGAAAGACCCGGCGGCGAGGAGCCGGACGACGACCGCCCGCGCCCGCGGACCGACCCTTTCGACCAGGACCTGCTGCCCGCGCCC
>NZ_JACBXC010000796.1 GCF_013870535.1 Streptomyces phytophilus
CAGCCGGATCGTGGTCATCGGGCCAGCTCCGGCACCTCGACGCGCCGCCCCTCCGCGGCGGCCTTGAGGCCCAGCTCGGCGAGCTGCACCCCGCGCGCGCCGGCGAGCAGGTCCCAGTGGTACGGCTCGTCGAGCAGCAGGTGCCGCAGGAACAGCTCCCACTGGGCGCGGAAGCCGTTGGGGAACCCGGCGGGACCCGCGTTGTCGGGCACGTCCTGCCACTGGTCGCGGAAGGTCTCCGAGACCGGCAGATCGGGGTTCCACACCGGCTTCGGCGTCGCCGCCCGGTGCTGTACGCGGCAGCCGCGCAGGCCCGCGACGGCGGAGCCGTCCGTGCCGTCGACCTGGAACTCGACCAGCTCGTCGCGGTGGACGCGGACAGTCCAGGAGGAGTTGATCTGCGCCACGACGGGGCCGCCGGGGGCGGCCAGTTCGAAGATGCCGTACGCCGCGTCGTCCGCGGTCGCCTCGTACTCCTCGCCGCCCTCGTCCCAGCGGCGCGGCACGTGCGTGGTGACGTGCGCCTGCACGCTGCGCACCGGGCCGAACAGCTCGTGCAGGATGTACTCCCAGTGCGGGAACATGTCGAGCACCATCCCGCCGCCGTCCTGCGCGCGGTAGTTCCAGGAGGGCCGCTGGGCGGGCTGCCAGTCGCCCTCGAAGACCCAGTAGCCGAACTCGCCGCGGACCGACAGGATGCGGCCGAAGAAACCGCCGTCGATGAGGCGCTTGAGTTTCAGCAGCCCCGGCAGGAAGAGCTTGTCCTGCACCACGCCGTGCTTGATGCCGGCGCCCTGCGCCATCCGGGCGAGTTCGAGGGCGGCGGAGGCGGAGGTGGCGGTCGGCTTCTCCACGTAGATGTGCTTGCCCGCGGCGACGGCCTTCTTCACCGCTTCCTCGCGGGCGGAGGTGACCTGGGCGTCGAAGTACAGCTCGACGGAGTCGTCCGAGAGCACGGCGTCGAGGTCGGTGGTGTACTCCGGCAGGTCGTGCCGGCGGGCGATGTCCCGGAGCGCGTGCTCCCTGCGGCCCACCAGAACCGGCTCGGGCCACAGCACGTCGCCGCCGCCGAGATCCAGCCCGCCTTCCTCGCGAATGGCAAGAATCGAACGGACGAGGTGCTGTCGATACCCCATCCGCCCGGTGACGCCGTTCATGGCGATACGCAGCGTCCTACGTGGCATCTGGTCTCCCATAGTAAGCGCTTTCTGCCCCGGGAGAAAGCTATCCCCGCCCGGCGTGCAGCGCAAGAGCCCGACCGGGTACTGACAAAGGCGTGCACACTCCTGCCACCCTCGCGACGCGGGCGGCGCGACGTGCAAGACTTCCGCTCACAGCTCGGACCGGCGAACCTCGCCGGGCGGGGCCCGCGCGGCCCCGGGGGATTCCGGCCACGGGGGCCGGATCGTCGTACCCGAACGGGAGGCAGAGCGATGGCAGTCACCCTCGCGGACGTCGCGGCACGCGCCCGCGTCTCCGCCGCGACCGTCTCCCGGGTACTCAGCGGCAACTACCCGGTGGCCGAGGCGACCCGCACCCGCGTGCTCGCCGCGGTGGACGAGCTGGACTACGTCATCAACGGCCCCGCGAGCGCGCTCGCCGCCGCCACCTCCGACCTCGTCGGCGTCCTCGTCAACGACGTCGCCGACCCCTTCTTCGGCATCATGGCCAGCGCCGTCCAGTCCGAGCTGGGCAGCGAGAAGCTGGCGGTCGTCTGCAACACCGGCGGCTCCCCGGAGCGCGAGCTGACCTACCTCACGCTCCTGCTGCGCCAGCGCGCCGCCGCCGTCGTGATCACCGGCAGCGCCGTCGAGACGCCCGAGTACGCCGCCGCCAGCGCGGCGAAGGTGGGCCGGCTCGCGGCGAACGGCACGCAGGTCGTCCTCCTCGGCCGGCCGGCGAGCGCCGCCCCGGAGGGCTCCGTGCTCGCCGTCGAGTTCGGCAACCGCGAGGGCGGGCGCCGGCTCACCGAGCACCTGATCTCCCTCGGCCACCGCCGCATCGGCTACGTCGCGGGCCCCGCCGACCGCACCACCACCCGGCACCGCCTCGAAGGCCACCGCGCCGCGCTCGCCGCCCACGGCCTCGGCGGCGACGCCGGCGAGCTGGGCCGGCTGACGGTGCACGGCCCGTACACCCGGAAGTCCGGCTACGACGGGGCGCTCGAACTGCTGGACCGCGAGCCGGGGCTGACGGCCGTCGTCGGTTCGAACGACGCGGTGGCGCTGGGGATCTGCGCGGCGCTGCGCGAGAAGGGCCTCGACATCCCCGGCGACGTGTCCGTGGCGGGCTTCGACGACCTGCCGTTCAGCGCGGACGCGACTCCGGCGCTGACGACGGTGCGGCTGCCGCTGCAGGAGGCGGCGGCGCGGGCGGCGCGGCTGGCACTGGGGCGGGAGGAGTCGCCGGCGGGCGGGCGCGACATGGTGCCGGCGGAGCTGGTGGCGCGGGCGTCGACGGCGGCCCCGCGGGCGTAGCGGGGTTCGAGGTCCGGGGCGATTGTCCGACCGGACGGGACGGTCTGTGGATAACTCTGCACGGGGTCCGCGCATGCGGGTATCTTTGACTCAGTCAAAGGAAAGTACGCGCCAGGAGGTGGGTTCCGTGACCATCGAGGACATCCGTTCGTTCAACCGCTTCTATACGAATCTGATCGGCGCCCTCGACTACAGCCGCCAGCTCCACACGCCGTACACGCTCACCGAGGCCCGCGTGCTCTACGAGCTGAGTTCTGCCCCGCAGGCCGACGCCGCCGACCTGCGCGGTGCGCTCACGCTGGACGCGGGGTATCTGAGCAGGCTGCTCGGCAAGTTCGAGAAGGACGGCCTGATCACGCGCGGGCCGTCGGCCGCCGAC
>NZ_JACBXC010000797.1 GCF_013870535.1 Streptomyces phytophilus
TCCAACTGGCGTCCGGCGGCGCCGAGATGGGCGAGCCCATGTCGCTCGCCGTGCTGCCGGACCGCTCGGTCGTGCACACCGCGCGCGACGGCACGGTCCGCTTCACCGACGCCGCCGGCAACACCAAGACCGCCGGGAAGCTCGACGTCTACAGCCACGACGAAGAGGGCCTCCAGGGCATCGCCGCCGACCCCGGTTTCGCCACCAACCGGCAGCTCTACCTGTACTACTCGCCCGTGCTGAACACCCCGCCGGGCGACGCGCCCGTCACCGGCGGCCCCGCCGACTTCGAGCCCTGGAAGGGCCACCTGAACCTCTCCCGGTTCACGCTCAAGGCGGACAACACCCTGGACATGGGCAGCGAGCAGGTCATCCTCGAAGTCCCCAACGACCGCGGCCAGTGCTGCCACGTCGGCGGCGACATCGACTTCGACGCGCAGGGCAACCTGTACCTGACCACGGGCGACGACACCAACCCCTTCGCCTCCAGCGGCTACTCCCCGATCGACGAGCGGGCCGACACCAACCCGCAGTTCGACGCCCAGCGCTCCTCCGGCAACACCGACGACCTGCGCGGCAAGGTGCTGCGGATCAAGCCCACGGCCGACGGCTACACCGTCCCCGCCGGGAACCTCTTCGCCCCCGGCACGCCCGAGACCCGTCCCGAGATCTACGCGATGGGCTTCCGCAACCCGTTCCGGATGTCCGTCGACCGCGAGACCGGCGCCGTCTACCTCGGCGACTACGGCCCGGACGCCGGCGGCAGCGACCCGAACCGCGGGCCGAGCGGGCAGGTCGAGTTCAACCGCATCACCGGGCCCGGCAACTTCGGCTGGCCGTACTGCACGGGCACGAACACCGCGGCGGAGACGTACAACGAGTTCACCTTCCCCAACGGCCCCTCGGGCGCGAAGTACGACTGCGCCGGCGGCCCCGTGAACAACTCCCCGCACAACACCGGGCAGGACAAGCTCCCCGCGGCCGAGCCGGCCTGGATCCGCTACGGCGGCGACGCCGGCAGCCCGCCGGAGTTCGGCGGCGGCTCGGAGTCGCCGATGGGCGGCGAGGTCTACCACTACGACCCGGACCTGGACTCGGACGTGAAGTTCCCCGAGTCCCTGGACGGCCGGTACTTCGCGGCCGAGCTGGGCCGGCAGTGGATCAAGGCCATCGAGGTCGGCCAGGACGGCTCCCCCGGGCTCATCGAGGACTTCCCCTGGGACGGCACGCAGATCATCGACACCGACTTCGGCCCCGACGGCGCGCTGTACGTCCTCGACTACGGCTCCGGCAGCGGCCCCGCGGCGCTGTACCGCATCGAGTACCTCGCCGGCTCCAACCGCAACCCGGTCGCCCGGGCCGCCGCCGACGTCACCTCGGGCGGCACGCCGCTGACGGTGCAGTTCAGCTCGGCGGGCAGCGCGGACCCGGAGGGCGGGGCGCTCACGTACCGCTGGGACTTCGGCGACGGCGGCACCTCCGACGAGGCGAACCCCTCGCACACGTACACCGGGGCGGGCACCTTCACCCCGACCCTCACCGTCACCGACCCCGAGGGCCTGACCGGCACCGCGAGCCTGGTGGTGACGGCCGGCAACACAGCGCCCGCGGTGACGCTGCAGACGCCGGGCGACGGGCGGCTGTTCTCCTTCGGCGACGACGTGCCGTTCACCGTGGCGGCGAGCGACCCGGAGGACGGTGCCGTGGACTGCACCAAGGTCCGGGTCGCCTACTCGCTCGGGCACGACAGCCACACCCACGAGATCACCTCGGCGAACGGGTGCAGCGGCACCATCAGCGTGCCGCAGGACGGCGAGCACGACAGCGCGGCGAACCTGTACGGGGTCTTCGAGGCCGAGTACACCGACTCCGGCGGGCTGACGGGCACCAGCACCCGCACCCTCCAGCCCCGGCACCGCCAGGCCGAGCACTTCGGCGGGATGTCCGGCATCGAGGTCGCCGGGCACGGCGGCGCGGAGGGCGGCGCCACGGTCGGGTTCACGGACAACGGCGACTGGGTGTCGTTCGAGCCGTACGCGCTGGACGACGTGACCGGCATCAGCGCGCGGGTCGCCTCCGGCGGTCCGGGCGGCACGATCGAGGTCCGTACGGGCTCACCGACCGGCGGCCTGCTCGGGACCCTGACGGTGCCGCCGACCGGCGGCTGGGAGAGCTACGAGGACGTCAGCGCGTCGCTGACCGCGGCGCCTGCCGGGGCGACGACGCTCTACCTGCGGTTCGCGGGGCCGACCGGGCAGGGAAACCTGCTCGACATCGACGCCTTCACCTTCACGACGGGGTAGGCGGAGAGGACGGGCCGATGACCGGCCGGCACGGTGCGCCCGGCTGGGCGGAGCGCACCGTGCCGGTCTCCCGTCCGCCTACGCCTCCGCCGCCAGCAGCGCCAGCAGTTCCCGTTCGCGCTCCGGGGTCAGTCCCGCCCGCCGCGCGCGGTGGAGGCCCTGCTCGCGCTCCCACTCCAGGAGGTCCGCCAGCAGCTCCTCCCGCGGCCTGTGCGTGAGTCCCGCCGCCACCGCCGCGGCGCCGCTGCGGGCCGTGAAGCCCTCCCAGCCCGGCTCGTCCAGCCACATCGCCAGCGACTCGGTCCCCATGAACTGCTCCACGCCCTGCGCGCGCAGCCACCCGGAACCGGCCTCCGCCACCTGCCCCGTGTGCCCGCCGACCTCCCGGGACAGCCGGATCCACTCCGCCAGCGACAGCACCGGGCCGACCGCGTCGTACGTGCCGCTCGCGCCCGACTCCGCGTTGTCGAGCAGCCACGCGGTGAGGTCCCGGACGTCCACGACCTGCGTCGACAGCCGCGGGCCGGTGGGGACGAGCATCGGGCTCCCGGG
>NZ_JACBXC010000798.1 GCF_013870535.1 Streptomyces phytophilus
GCGCCCTGAGGCACCGCAGCCCGGCCCGTCGGCCGCCGGTGGTCACGTCACCGGCCGGCCCTCATCGCCGTACGGCGTCGTACGCGTCGACGATGCCCGCTCCGTAGAAGCCGTTGTTGCGCTTGCTGCCGGTGCAGGTGGAGTCCTCGACCCCGTTGCCGTCCGGGTCGTAGAACTCCGGGCAGCCCGGGTTGTCCGCCTGCGACTTCATCATCATGTGCAGCGCCGTGGGCGAGACCCGCGGGTGCTTGCTCTTGATGAGCGCCGCCACGCCCGCGGCGTGCGGGGTGGCCATCGAGGTGCCCTGCAGCCAGCCGTACTTGTTCTCCGGCAGCGTCGACAGGATGCGGCCGTTCTTCGACGGCGTGTCCGGGATCTGGTAGCCGTCACCGCCGGGGGCGGCGACGTCGACGACCCTCTTGCCGTAGCTGCTGTAGTACGACTTGTCGTCGTCCACGCCGGTCGCCGAGACGGTCACGATGCCGGGCAGCTGCGTCGGGATGTCCCAGCACTCGGACGGGTCGATCGTGCGGTCACCGGGCGTGGTGTCGTTCGGGCTGGAGTCGTCCAGGATCTCGTCGGAGGCGAGGTCGTGGTTGGAGTTGCCGGCCGCGGCGAGGTGCAGGGTGCCCTTGCCCATCGCGTACAGCGAGGCCCGGTTGACCGCGTCGACGATCGCCCGCTGGTCGGGATCGTCCAGGCAGTTGTAGAGCCACGGGTCGACGTAGTAGCTGTTGTTGGTGATCTCGATGCCGTTGTCGCCGGCGAAGACGAAGGCGCAGACGACGGCCTCGGCGTAGAACAGCGCGGTCTCGGGCTCGCTCACCTTGAGCGAGGCGACCTTGACGCCGGGCGCGACGCCGGCCACGCCGACGCCGTTGCGGTCGGCGGCGATCTCACCGGCGACGTGGGTGCCGTGGTAGTCGCCCGCCGGGTCGTAGGGCCGCCAGGCGCCCTCGGTGGTGTCCGCGACGCCGCCGACGCAGTTGGCGGACTGCTTGGCGGAGAAGTTGGCCTTGAGGTCGGGGTGGGTGTCGTCCACGCCGGTGTCGATGACGCCGACGGTGACGTCACTGCTGCCGGTCGAGATCTTGTGCGCCTTGTCGGCACCGATCGCCGGCAGGTCCCACTGTTCGTTCTCCAGCGGCTCGACGTCCGGGTCCTGCGAACGGGCCTTGGCGGCGCCCTTGTAGACCTCCGGCGCGCTGGTCTCCAGCGTTCCGCCGGGCGTCAGCGGCGCGGTCCGGCTCGCGCCCGCGGACTGCACGCCGCGCACGCCGCGCAACTCGGCCGCGAAGTCCGGGTCGGTGGAGTGGGCGACGATCACGCCGATCTTCTTGTGCGTGACGACCACCGAGCCGTCCGCGTCCGCAATGGCGTCCTCGACCCGGGCGATCGTCTTGCCGTCGGGCTTCGTGTTGACCACGTACGAAAGGTTCTCGCCGGCCGCGGCCCCGGCACTGCTGCCGGGCTCCGGGGCCGACGCGGCGGAGGCCGCCCCCGGCAGGAGGCCGAGCGCCGCCGCGAGGGTAAGCCCGAGGGGCACTGCCAGCAGGCGCCGGCCGCGGGGTCGGAGATGAGTCATGGGATCTCCAGATCATCAGTCAGGAATCCGCCGCGGACACTTGCCGCGGTCAGGTACACGGCAAGCGAACGTAGCGCTGATCACCCGTGGCCATCAATACATCGCCATGCAGTGTCTTTTGGCGTGTCGGCCACGCCGGACGCTTCCGGCACAGCCGTCACGCGCGTGTGACGGAACGTTTCGGCCACGGGCTCTCAACAAACTGTTGAATGTCGGTGGCCTGGCGTAGGCTGCCAGAGGTCAGGTACCGCCGTGGGAGGGGCCGTCGCCATGCTGCGTGACACCTATGGGCGAGTCGCCACAGACCTGCGCGTCTCGCTCACCGACCGCTGCAACCTGCGGTGCACGTACTGCATGCCGGAGGAGGGGCTCCAGTGGCTCGGCAAACCCGAGCTGCTCACCGACGACGAGATCGTCCGCCTCGTCCGCCTCGCGGTCACCGAACTGGGCGTGACCGACGTGCGCTTCACCGGCGGCGAGCCGCTGCTGCGCCCCGGGCTCACCGGCATCGTCGAGCGCTGCGCCGCGCTCGCGCCCCGCCCCAAGCTCTCCCTGACCACCAACGGCATCGGCCTGGAGCGCACGGCCCCGGCGCTCAAGGCCGCGGGCCTGGACCGGGTGAACGTCTCGCTGGACACCCTGCGGGCCGACGTGTTCCACCGGCTGACCCGCCGCAGGCGCCACGGGGACGTGCTCCGCGGCCTCGCCGCCGCGCGGGCCGCCGGCCTGGAGCCGGTGAAGGTCAACAGCGTGCTGATGTCCGGGTTCAACGAGGACGAGGCCCCCGACCTGCTCGCCTGGGCCGTCGCCGAGGGGTACGAGCTGCGCTTCATCGAGCAGATGCCCCTCGACCCGCAGCACGGCTGGCAGCGCGATGGCATGATCACCGCCGGCGACATCCTCGCCTCCCTGCGGACGCGCTTCACGCTGACCCCCGAGGGCGAGACGGAGCGCGGCTCCGCGCCCGCGGAGCGCTGGCTCGTGGACGGCGGCCCGGCCCGCGTCGGCGTCATCGCCTCCGTCACCCGCCCCTTCTGCCGGGCCTGCGACCGCACCCGGCTGACCGCGGACGGGCAGGTGCGCAACTGCCTGTTCGCGCGCGAGGAGACCGACCTGCGGGCCGCGTTGCGCTCCGGCGCGCCGGACGAGGAGGTGGCGCGGCTGTGGCGGGAGGCCATGTGGGGGAAGAAGGCGGGCGCCGGTCTCGACGACCCGTCGTTCGTCCAGCCGGACCGGCCGATGTCGGCAATCGGCGGTTGACGCG
>NZ_JACBXC010000799.1 GCF_013870535.1 Streptomyces phytophilus
CGCCCTCGGCGCCCTCGCCACCGCCGCGGTCGGGGCAGCGGCCGTCCTGCTCCGGCGCACCGACCGCGGCATCCGGCGCCGCGACCGCCAGTGGCGCGCGACCGACCGGATCAGTGCGGGCAGGCGCACCCTCACCGAGATCGACGCCATGTCGGGCGAGGAGTTCGAAGAGCACGTCGCGCTCCTGCTCCGCCGGGACGGCTGCACGGAGGTCCGCCGCGTCGGCAGGTCGGGCGACCACGGCGTCGACGTCACCGCCCGGCTCCCCGACGGCCGCCTCCTCATCACGCAGTGCAAGAGGTACGCGCCCAGCCGTCGGATCGCCGAACGCGACCTGCGCGACCTGCTCGGCGCCAGGACCCACACCCGCGCCGACATCGCCGTCCTCGTCACCACCGCCGGGTTCAGCAAGCCCTCGCTGGTGTACGCGAAGCAGAACGGCCTGATCGCCGTCCACCGCGACTACCTGGGCACCTGGAACGGCGGCGCCGCCCTCGAAGCCCTCGGCCGCGTCAACGGCGCCGGCCAGGGCGACCGGCGGCACCGGCGCCGCTGGAAGCAGACCTACGGCCCCTGACCGGCCCCGCAGGCCCACGCCCGCCACCCCCGCAGGCCCCACGCCCGTAATCCACGCCCGCAGGTCCACGCCCGCAAGCCACAGCCGCCGGCCAGGACCCCGCTACTTCCCCGTCGTCTCTCGCCGCTTCCGCGCGCCCGCCGGGGCCGGGCCCCGTACCGCCCCCGGCGCCTGCCACTCGGCGCCGCGCCGCGCCCGCCGCTTGGCGCGCTCGCTGGAGCCCAGCTGGTACGGCACCGACGTCACCATCACGCCCGGCGTGAACAGCAGCCGTGCCTTCAGCCGCAGCGCGCTCTGGTTGTGCAGCAGGTGCTCGTACCAGTGCCCGACGACGTACTCCGGGATGTAGACGCTGATCACCGAGTCCGGCTTCTCCTGGCGCAGCCGCTTGACGTACTCGATCAGCGGCCTGGTGATCTCGCGGTACGGCGACTCGATGACGGTCAGCGGCACGTCCAGCTCGCTGTCCACCCACTGCTGCTGCAGTCTGCGGGTCTCCTCGGAGTCGACCCCGATGGTCAGCGCCTCCAGCTTGTCGGAGCGTACGAGCTTCGCGTACGCCAGCGCGCGCATCGTCGGGCGGTGCAGCTGGGAGACGAGCACGATCGAGTGCACGTGCCCGGGGCGCGGCATCGCGTCGTCCTCCTCGCCCTCGGCGACCGCGACCTCCTGCGCGACCCGGTCGTAGTGGCGGCGGATGGCCGCCATCACGACGTAGAAGAAGAGCATGCCGGCCAGCGCGATCCACGCGCCGTGGCTGAACTTGGTGATCAGCACGACCACCAGCACCAGCGCGCAGAACACCGCGCCGAACCCGTTCATCGCGCGCGACCGCAGCGCGCGGCGGCGCTCGTCGGGCCGGTGCTCGGTGGCCAGCACGCGGTTCCAGTGCCGGACCATGCCGGTCTGGCTGAACGTGAAGGAGACGAAGACGCCGACGATGTAGAGCTGGATCAGCCGGGTGGAGTCGGCTTCGAAGGCGTAGACGAGGGCGCCGGCGAGCAGGGCGACGAAGAGGATGCCGTTGCTGAACGCCAGCCGGTCGCCGCGGGTGTGCAACTGGCGCGGCAGGAAGCGGTCGTGGGCCAGGATCGAGCCGAGCACGGGGAAGCCGTTGTACGCGGTGTTGGCGGCCAGGAACAGCACCAGCGCCGTGGCCGCGGCCAGGATGACGAACGGCAGCGAGCCGTCGCCGAAGACGGCCGCGCCGACCTGGGCGATCACCGGGTTCTGCACGAAGCCCGCGCCGACCGCCTCCCCCTGCCGCAGCAGCTCCTCGGCGGGCCGCTCCGCCATTCGCACGTCGGTCTGCAGCGCGAGGACGATGATGCCGACGAACATGACGATCGCCAGCAGGCCCATCATCGCCAGCGTCGTCGCGGCGTTGCGGCTCTTGGGCTTGCGGAAGGCGGGCACGCCGTTGCTGATCGCCTCGACGCCGGTCAGCGCCGCGCAGCCGGAGGAGAAGGCCCGTAGCAGCAGGAAGACCAGGGCGAAGCCGGCGATGCCGTCCGCGTGCTCGGTCCGGATCTCCAGGTCGGCGGTGGGGGCGCGCATCGTGTCGCCGAGCACGAGGCCGCGGAAGGCGCCCCAGGCGATCATGACCAGGACGCTGCCGACGAAGACGTAGGTGGGGATGGCGAAGAGGGTCCCCGACTCCTTCATGCCGCGCAGGTTCATGGTGGTCAGCAGGCCGATGACGACCAGCGCGCACAGCACCTTGTGCTCCGCCACGAACCCCCAGGCCGAGCCCAGGTTCTCCACCCCCGCGGAGACCGACACCGCGACGGTGAGCACGTAGTCGACGAGCAGCGCGCTGGCCACCACCTGGCCGGCGCGGCGGCCGAGGTTGGTGGTGGCGACCTCGTAGTCGCCGCCGCCGCTGGGGTAGGCGTGCACCGTCCTGCGGTACGAGGCGACGACGACGACCATCAGCACGACGATGGCCCCGGTGATCCAGGGGCTGTACGTGTACGCACCGACGCCGGCGATCGACAGGACGATCAGCACCTCGCCCGGGGCGTACGCGACCGAGGACAGCGGGTCGGAGGCGAAGACGGGGAGCGCGACGCGCTTGGGGAGCAGCGTCTCGCCCAACCGGTCGCTGCGAAGCGCGCGGCCGATCAGTATGCGCTTCGGCAGTTCGGTCAGCTTGGACACGGGGCGATCGTAAGTGATCCGAAATACCGCTCTGCGCAGCGAAGGGCGCTTTGTCCAGGACTACGCGGAGGTTTTGACGCGACCCTAACGCCGGGCGTGCCTGCCGCGCT
>NZ_JACBXC010000008.1 GCF_013870535.1 Streptomyces phytophilus
AGTTCCGGTCACGGAAGGTCGCCGCCGTGCTTACCCGGCACGGCCTGGTCGGCTCGATGGGCCGGGTCGGGGCGGCCGGCGACAACGCCGCGATGGAGAGCTTCTTCGCGCTGCTTCAGAAGAACGTCCTCGACCGCCGTGCCTGGGCCACCCGGAAGCAACTGCGGATCGCGATCGTGACCTGGATCGAGCGCACCTACCACCGGCGCCGGCGCCAGCGACGCCTGGCCCGTTTGACCCCGGTCGAGTACGAGACCATCATGAGCCCGCCCGCAGCTCTGGCTGCATAAACCCCGCTGTCACCCGATCATGCAGCAGTCCCGACATCCGCCGCTGCAGCGAGTGCGGCGACCAGAGCAAGCTCGGAATCCTGGTGCATTCCCGGCCCGGCGAAGTAACGCACCCCGGCGCCAACTGATCTCCCGCCCCGGCCTTCGAGCCTCCGCCCGTCGCCAGCCCGACGGCAGGCAGAGGCCCTTGCGCTTCCAACTCGGATCCCGGAGCCCCCGCCGCTCCGGGCCCGGCGGCCTGCCCCCAGCCTGCGCCCTGCGCACGAACTCCCGTCCTCCCCGCGAACGCTCAGTCCGCGCCACCCGCCCGCCGCCACGGACACCTCCGAGCGCAGCCAGTCCAGCTCAACCTCCGCCCCAGCCCCGGATTCTCACTCTAGATGCAGCCTTCTCAACCAAGTTGCTGCCTTGCAGGTCAAGCGCTAGTGAACGTCCGCCTCAGCCTCTCTCAGCTACCTACATCTACACAGGCCAGGCCGAGAACACAGCTTCACCATGAACGAGAAGGCACACCTACGGCCCGGTGTCGACGTAAAGAGTGATCTGGACCGCCAGAACGGCGACGGCCACGACCTCAAGCAGGGAGATGACAAGCGGGACGGCCGCGCCCGCTCCGTAGCCCCAGAAGACAGTCAAAGCCGCCAGCGGGACCGCGGCAAAGGCGGTGAGATCCACCGCGCACTGGATTACCTTGCGCTGGGCCCGGCGGGTATCGCGTCGGTGCGCCGTCTCCCACCCGAAGAGGCTTTCCGGTTCCCCTGCGAGTGCGCTCAGACGGGGTCCGAGATCGGTCCGTATGTAGCGGCCGATCGCGCTGATCTTCTCGTCGTTCACCAGGTATGTCCACCCCAGGACGGACGTGGCGGCGGGCAGTGCCAGCAGCAGTTCGGCGTGGCGTGTCTGGGCAGCGCCGATCAGTACCGTCACCATCGCGGCCAGGGTGACGTAGAGGAGGTTGTCCCGGAAACCTATCCGGGTCTTCTGTTCTTCCTTCACTCTGTCGTACTCAGCCAGGAGCAGCTTGCCAATGGTGATGTCATCTGTGGCTGTCACGCCTGGTCCTAGAGGTTCGGGGCGAAGGTGCGTCGACGGCCAATTCTGTACCCGCCAAGGAGCGGTGGGAAGGAAATCAGAGGCCGTTCCGATGTGGTCGGGCTGATCAACTCGAGAGCGGCGCCGAGGGTGGGACGGGGGCTGCGGTGAGGCGGCGGTAGGCTCAGCAGACGTTGCGGTTGTGAGGGGAACATCCTTTGCTCGTAGGTGAGTTCGGTCTACATAATCCGGTCGTTGTGCTGACGGCTATCGGTCTGGAGTACGAGGCTGTGCGTGCACACCTCATCAATCCGCGCCGAGTGGTGCACGAGGGGACATGGTTCGAAGCCGGTGAGGTCGCAGGCTCGGGTCATCAGGTCGTTCTCGCGGAGGTGGGACCGGGGAACCGGCCGACGGCGGTGATCGCCGAGCAAGCAAGGACTCGGTTCACACCCCGGGCAATCATCTTCGTCGGGGTAGCAGGCAGCTTGAAGCCCGACGTGAGACTGGGCGATGTCGTGGTCGCGAGCAGGATTTATGCGTACGACGGGGCCAAGCACGTATCCGACGAGGTGCTCGCACGCCCGGCGGCCTGGGCGGCCTCGCACGATCTGCTGCAGGCCGCGAAGCATGCGCTGCGCGGAACCGAGTGGACCGGCCGCGTACGTGCGGGAGCCTTCGAGTCAGACGGTCCGCCTACGGTGCACTTCAAACCCGTCGCAGCTGGTGAGACCTTGCTGAGTTCGATGGATTCCGAGCTGCGTGAGCGGCTCACCCGTGTCTTCAACGATGCGGTGGCCGTGGAGATGGAAGGCGCAGGGCTGGCCGAGGCGGCTGCTATCGGCGGAGTCAAGACCCTGACGATCCGGGGCATCAGCGACTACGCTGACGGCGCGAAAGCGTCGGCCGATGCTCGCGGTATGCAGGGGGTCGCTGCGGCCCACGCCGCAGCAGCGGCGATGACTGCTCTCGCTGCCCTTCCCCTCGGCGTCGGTGAAGGCGGTGTCGACGGGCAGGGCTCCAGCACATCTGATGGTGCTGCGGTGCAAGGGCTGACGCAGGTCAACACGGCGGACCGCAAGGGTGTGGTCAACGCCGTTCAGAACGGCTCGCTCACCATCAACCATCACGGGCCGCAAGCGACCGAGCGGTGAGCGGGGGCGACGAGCAGGCCGACGGTCCGCAGCCCGGAAATCCACACCCCGTCGAAGACCTTTCGATGGCACAGACCAATAGCGCCGATACTGGTGGCACGGTCAACGCCGTCCAGCACGGCAACCAGACCATCAACAACTTCCTCGGACCTGATGCGCAGCGGCTCTTCACGCAATGGGAGAGAAGTCTGCGGCGCACTCCCGGCACGTTGAGCATCGCTCCGGGCCAGGTACTGGCAATGGAACGTGAGACTCCGCTGGCCTCCCTGACCGACGCCCTCAGCACGGCCCAGGCAGGTCATGTGCTCCTCGTCCGAGGGGAACCCGGTGTCGGCAAGACCGCCCTGGTCTTGCGGTCCATCGACGAACTGCGCACCCGGTCCGTACACGTCCTGGCGGCCGCTGCGCCGGCAATGTCCCCGTACGCGGGCGGCTTGGACGAACTCATCCACGCACTCGGGGCCCAGGACGGCACATCGAAAGCATCTGCTCCTCACGGAATTCTGGTCCTGGACGGTGCTGAAGCCGCTCAGGAGGGGCTCGAAAGCCTCGTCGTGGAAGCCGTGGAGGCAGCGATGGGTGCCGGGCTCACCGCCGTTCTGGTCAGCCGGGACGACGCGGCGGACACTCTCCGGGACCTGCTGGACCGGGCTGGATGCACAGATGTCGGCGAAGTCATCGTGCCGTCCTTGGACGACCGGGAGATCGCCGAGATCCTGGCCTCGGCGCCGGAGTTGGCACGGCTCGCCAGTGATCCCCGATCACGCTGGCTGCTGCGCCGGATCGCCCTCATCGATCTGCTGCTGCGCTCCGTCAGGCGGGGCGCAGCACTGCCTGCTCAGCTAGCGAGTGAGGCCGAGGTCTACACCCATGTCTGGCTCGCGTTCGTGCTGAACAACCAGCGGATGGCCAACGGGGTAGTGCCCGAAGACCGCGGAGCGGCGCTCGTCTCTCTGGCAGAAGGACGGCTGACCGGCCGCCGCGCACCGTCCCTTCCCGGCCCCGCACTGGCTTCACTGCGCTCCGACGGCATCCTCGCTCCGCTCGGCGAGTCGTCGGCGACTTCGAACGAGGAGCACGCTTTCGCCCACGATGTACTGCGGGACTACGCCACCACCAAGCGTCTGCTGCTGGACGACGGCCTGTCCCTGCTGGACCTCCACGGGCCGCGGTGGGCCATTCGCGCCGGCCGTATCTTCTGCCAGATCAGGCTGCGGTCCGGGGCGGATGCGGCCGGAGGGTTCGTCACGCGGTGGAACCAGGTGCGCCAGCAGTTCAAGCAGCTGGCGGCCACGCACGGATCGCGGTGGAACGAGGTTCCCTGGGAGGCGGTGCTGTCCTCAGGGTGGTGCGCCGAGGCTCTCGCCGCACTGACTGAGGACCTGGTGCGCCGCCCCGAGCTTCTGAGCGAGCTGCTACGCTGCGTGACGTTGCGCTTCGGTGAGGATGGCGATCCGCTCGTCGCAGCCCCGGTCGTCGCCTGGCTGGCAGAGCACACGGACGTCTTCACGGACTACCGCAGCGAGCCGTGCGACACGCTCATGGTGACGTGGCTGCGGAGTGTCTCCGAACAAGAGATCCTGGGGGACGGCGTTCCAGACTACCGGCCGGTGCGGGTCCAACTGCGCGAGGCGATGTTTCGATCGGTGCCCAAGTTCCCCACGCCCGCGTTCATCGAGGCGCTGGCACTGCTCGGTGCGGATCGGGACGACGCTGCCGACACCCTGCTGCGACGGCTGGCCCGCGAACGCGCCCACACTTTGATGCCGGCAGTGGACCGTGGCGGGTCTGCCCGGTGCCTCGCCACGACGAACCCGGCGCTGCTCACGGAGCTCGCAGCGGCCTACTACGCGCCGTCGGCGGACCCGCTGCGTCTGCGTGGTGAGGTGCGGGGCCGTTCAGTGGGAAAGCATGAGTACCTCGGCATCCGCTCACAAGGGCAGGCTGCCTGGTGGCGGGGGCCGTTCTTCTCCCTGCTGCAGACGGATCCCGTGCGCTGCATGGAGCTGATCAGCACGCTTTTGGCTGCCGCCGTCCGGCCGGAGGACCGGTACAAGAGCGGAGACGAGCCGGATCCGGACAGCGCTTCTGCCCCGGCTCTGCGTGGCGACTTCCTGGGAACGGGAGACTGCGAGTATCCCGGCCGCGGGGACGCCTGGTCCTGGTATCGAGGCGCCCTGAACGGCCCACAGCCGTGCATGAGCGCGCTCATGGCTCTCGACCGTTGGCTGGACCAGCTGGTCCAGGGCCGTGTCATGCCAGCTCGCAGGGCTGCGGAACTGGTGCTCAGACGGGTGGGGACCGTGGCCGGGGCCGGCCTCGCCTACGGCATTTTGGTACGGCATCTGGACGAGATCAGCGACGAGCTGGACGGCTTCCTGGCCTCACCCCTGGTCTGGGAGCTTGAGAACGGTCGCACCGTCGCCGACATGATGTTCCGCAGGAGTAACGAGCTCCCTGGCGAGGAGCACCTGAAACTCTCCCCCGCCCAGGTGGCGATGTCTCTGGTTATCGATGCCAAACGACGTGGGGACAACGCGGCCGCGGCACGATTGCAGGCCGTTGCAGGACGGCTTCGTTCAGCCGCGACCGATGTCATTGATGACCTGACACTCAGATTCTGGGCCGATCACCTGGACTGTGAACGTTTCGTTCTGGTGAGAGACGGCGGTCAGGCGGCCGTCGAGGTACAACCGTCCGAGGCCATCCGGCAGGAGCTTGAGCGGCGCCGTGGCCGGTCGGACCTCACGTCCAAGCAGTATGAGTTGCTCAACCGATATGCGCTGCACCAGGATCTTCCCGGCCGCATCGGTCCGTCGGCGCTGACAGAACCCAGCCAGTTGGAGAGCGACCTCCAGACGGCACGGAGCCTTCTCGACCACGCGGATTGCAGCACACAGAGGCTCGGCGGCGTGTATGCGGTTGCTGCGGCCGCCGTGTGCGCGGCGGCGAATGGAACCCTGGTGGCGGTCGAGGAGCTCTGCTGGTCGGTCGATCTTCTGACGGAGGTCGTCCTCGACTGCCCTGCGCATCTCGATGCGGATGTGTCTGACACGATCCAGCCTTGGGAGGGCAGCCGTCAGGCGGCCCTCGCACTACCACGCAGCCTTCTGCCGACGGTCGCGTTGTTGGCCACGGCCCCTCTTGGCACCGAGCGTGTCGGGCGTATCCGTGAAGCTGTCCTGCGGTGTAGCGCGCACCCGGTCCATGAGGTGCGGGCCTACGCAGCCGAAGGGCTGCGTCCGTTGTGGTCCGCCCCGTGCTCGGCCACAGTGCGCTCATGTCACCACACCGTGGCGTGGGAGGCCGTGGAAGCCGGCCTCCGTCTCGTGGTCGAGGACGCCAACAGCCTCCTTGCCTCTCGCGCAGAGTCCTTGCGCCCGCCTGCGGCGGCGCTGGACCAGCTGACCGGCGAGGAGCTGTCGCTCCCCGTCCTAGGCACGGCGTTGCCTGCGATCCTTGAGGCCGCCCGCCTGCAGCATTGCAGGACGGCCCAGGCCCGGTCAGTACGAGCCCCGGTTCTGGACGCCTATGCGCGCGCGGCCTGCGTCTGGGGCGACGGTGGATACCACCGGCACTCGGAAGAGCATGGTGCGGTGGCGGAAGCGCTCCTTCGTAGCGGTGCCGAAGAGCCGACGGTGATGACCGGCTTCGTGGACACACTCACGGTGTCCCCCGCAGCGCTCAGCCATCTCCTGCATGGCCTGAAGATTGCCGCCACTTACAGTCCCGAGCTGGCGAAAACTCTCGGCGTTGTCTGGCCTCACATCATGGAATCGGTTCTGACCCGCCCACTGCCTACCGAGCAGGTTGACCGCTTCGGACACCAGGAGCGGCTGATGGAAGAGCTGGTCCCCAACCCCACGCCGTCCGGCGCGGACTTGCATGTGGACAGCACGCTGGCCAGGGCCCGGCGCACGTGGCTGACGTTGGGCCCTTTGCGTGACCTGATCGACAGCTGGACCACCTCTGCGGGCACAGAGAGGTTCGCCATCGACAATCTCGTCGGGTTCCTCAAGGCACAACCGATCCATGAACAGATCGAGCCGGGTATGCGGTGGGTCCGGCAGCTCTGCGTCAGCAGCAACGGAGCGGTCGACTCGGCGGGGTTCTTGCTTGTCGAATGGCTGCAGGACCTCCGCTCTGAGGTGACCGCTTCTGCCCGTCCCCACTATCGGGCGGTGGTCGACGGCCTCGCCCTCGCACAACACCCGAGTGCCCCAGCACTGCAACGGCTGGACGAATGACCCACCCAGGCTCCAACCTCGCCCAGGCGCTCAGGCCCCGGCCACAGGCATTGCCCTGATGCGATGCTCAGCCGTGAAGTACGATCTCCGGCCGCCGCCGGGTGCCCTCACCGACAGCGATAAGGAATCTGCCTTGCACCAACCGAACAGCCCCCGTGTGGTGGTCCTGACCGCACTTCCTCTGGAGTACGAGGCGGTGCGCGTGCACCTGACGAACCTGGAGAGTGCAGAGCATGAGGCGGGGACCCGGATCGAGGAGGGCTCGCTGCCGGGCACGCCTTGGCGGGTGGCGATCGCCGAGCTCGGTGAGGGCATTACGAATGCCGCCGCCCTCACCGAGCGGATCAACTCATGGCTGAAGCCGGCCGCCCTGTTCTTCGTCGGAGTCGCCGGAGGTCTTAAGGACGGCGTCGAGCTCGGTGACGTCGTGGTTGCGACCAAGATCTACGCCTATCAAGGCGGCAAGCAGGACCCCGCCCAGTTCCTGGCCCGCCCGAACGCTTGGGACGCCTCCCACCGGCTTGAACAGGCCGCCCGTCATGCCCTGCGGTCCGACGAGTGGACCTCGCACATCCGCAGCCAGCGGCCACCGCGCCCGCCCGCCGTGCACCTCAAGCCCATCGCCTCCGGCGACGTCGTACTCAACTCAGCCGACAGTGCGCTCTCAGCCCAACTGCACCACACGTACAACGACGCGGTGGCGATCGAGATGGAGAGCGCCGGCTTCGCCCGTGCGGCACACCTCGCCGACCAACTGCAGGCCCTCACAATCCGCGGCATCAGCGACAAGGCCGACGGCCTCAAGCACACGGCGGACGTGGGAGGAAGCCAGCCCCAGGCAGCCGCTCACGCCGCCGCAGCCGCCATCACCGTGATCACGGCGCTCACACCCTCGACCTCGGCCTCCAACGCCTATCCCGCCGCCAATTCCGCGGAGGTCGGCACCGCGCGCACTCCGCACAACGGAGGTAGGCGGCCAACGGCCGACGGCTCGGGCCCCCAGTGGGAGCCGATGGCCGATGCCGTCGAGGTGAACTGGCGCAGAACGGGCCACAACTCACCCTTCAGCACGAGTGCGGCCGCCCTGGAGATCCATCTCGTCCCGGTCCCTTCCGGCAGCCGCATTGAGGTACGTAGACTGGCCCAGCTTGGTGACCAACTTATCCGCACCGGCCGGGAAGACGGCTTCTTCACTCTCTCCGAGCTGCTCGATACAGCTGCCGACGACCAGCACGCTCTGGTGACCACAGCGGGCGGTGGCCAAGGCACTACCGGACTGGCAGTCCTGCGCACAGGACAACGCTCCGCATGGCAGCCGCTCCCCCACGACGGCATGGGAGCCGTACTCGACCCGGTTGAGCTGCCCCAGCAGATCGCCCGGCTACTGGCTCTCCTCCTCAGGTTGCCACTGCCCGACCCGCTGTCCGTCGCCCTGGGTATCGGTATCGATCCAGCCACCATGGTCAGCGAAGACACCATGAGCCGCTTGCCCCGTAGCACGGCCCAGTTCCCGATGAGACACGACCTCTTGCGAGTCCACCCGGACGAATCGCTCACCATGAAGGAGCTGAACGCCAAGAGCGACAGCGTCGCCGAGGAGCTCGCTGCTCGCCTGCTCGCCAGCTTCCGTACCCCGCGCCGCAGTTTCTGACGTAGCCGAGAAGAAAGACGCACGATGGACATGAAGAGCGGGCCAGGCGGTACGTCTCCTGACGCTACGGGCTCTGGCACCCACCCTTCTGTTCAGACGAACTCAGCGACGCACGGCGGCACGGCAAACGCAGTACAGAACGGCAATCTGACGGTTAATCAGTACTTTCACGCGGATCCCAGCGCGCCTAATCCGTGGCTCACACCGCAGGAAGCGTTCAACGATCCGCAGGCTGCCGCATACTTCAGCCATCATTGGGACCTGGTCGGACGGTCCGATCTCGTCGAACAACTGCTCTCCTTCGCCTTGGCTGATGACGACACCGAGGGCAGGATCGGTGTCCTCGTGGGCGCGGCGGGCGGCGGCAAGAGCCGTGTGCTGCAGACGCTCGCGGCAGAGTTCACCCGCCGCTCTGAAGGCGTCGTGCAAGTGCTGCTCGCCACCGAGGGCGTACATCAGCATGCTGTTGAGCAACTGCCTCAACACGACAGTCTGCTCGTCATCATCGAGGACGCCCACCAACGTCCCGACGAGTTGGCGGCGATCATCCGGGCACTCCGCCGTGAACGGCCCGGGGCCGTCCTGGTCGTCTCCACCCGACCGTCCGGCACGACAGTACTCAGGGGGACGTTCAGGCAGTTGCGGGTGGACGACGCGCGGGTTTCTACGTGGGAACTCGGCGAACTCTCGACGCAAGATGCCTCCCGCCTCGCAGAACAGGCGCTCGGCGAGGCAAAGCGGCACCTGGCTCGCCGGCTTGCCGCGACTGTGGGTGATTCACCGTTCCTACTGGTGTTCAGCGCGCTGGAGATCGCACGCGGCAGGCTCGATCCCCAGCGGATGGAGAGCGATGCCCGCCTGCACCGGGAGGTAGTGGAAGCGTTCATCGAAACGGCCCTGACGGACCCGGCGACGCGCGACCAGGACCGAGCCGTGCTGCACACCGTCGCGGCGCTGCAGCCCGTGCGCACGGATGTCCCGCGCTTCGTCAAGTCCATGGCGGCACTGCTCGGCACCCCTGACAGCGTCCTTCAGGTCCAGCTGCGCCGGCTGGTGAGCAGCGGAGTGCTGGCACGCAGGGGTGCCTCGCACCGGATCCTTCCTGATCTCCTGGGCGATGTGCTGCTGGCCGAGGCCGCCATCAATCCGGACACCGGTGCCTCCACCGGCTTTCTCGAGCGCGTCCTGGCCGAGATCGACGGAGAACCGCTGACAAACGCACTGGTCAACGCTGGCCGAGTGGACTGGCAGTGGAGCCGGCTCAGGTCGACCGGCCGGTCCCCCTTCGAGCCGCTGTGGCACACCATCGAACAGGAGTACACCGACGGCGATGCCTCGACCCGCAGCCAGCTCCTGAAAGTCATACGCAACATCGCCCCGTTCCAGCCACGGCGCGTCCTCGGCCTCCTGCGTCCAGAGGTGGAAGTCGGCCCGGCCGATGCGCCTCGCCTGCTGGACGACGTTCCTCCGGTGCTGGCTGCGGTTGCGCAGGACCCCGAGCATCTCGGTGAGGCCCTCGACCTGCTGTGGAAACTCGGACAGCACGACATGCGTCCCCTCCGCTCGTCCTCCCAGTCGGCACTGGGGCTATTGAGCGACCTCGCCTCCTACTCACCCGACAAGCCCTTGCTCTACCAGGAAGCGGTGGTCGAAGCGGTCGCCCGATGGGCGCAGCAAGGCCCGGTGCGCACCGCCGACCGAATGCCATTCGCCCTGCTGGGCCGGATCTTCGAGCCCGTGGCGGAGGGACACGAGTTCGACGGCCGGACGCTCACCATCTCGCGTCTGCCGCTGCTGGCTGAGCGTGTGGCGCCGGTGCGCGACCGGGCGTACCGGGTACTGCTCGAGGCGTACGGCTCGGCGGACCGTATCAGGGCGGGCGTGGCGGCACGGAGTTTCGCGGAGGCTCTCAGCGGCCAGGTCGGGCAGTTCGCAGACTGGCTGGTGCCCGCACTGGAGGCGTTGGCGGCGCGCACACGTGAAGTCCGGCCCGGGCCGTTGGTGGCGCTGGCCGTGCGGCGGTCGGTCCACTGGCATGTGGCGTACGGCTCTCCGGATGCCGCGGCCGCAGCGCGCGTAGTCCTGGAAGCCCTGCCTGACTCGCTTCCGCACCGGCTTGCCGTACTGCTGCACAGCGACTGCCACGAATGGTCGGTAGGCGAGGACTACGACTACGAAGCGACCGAGAACAGCTGGAGCCGTCGACTGGCCGAGGCATCCTCCCAGGCCGCAGTTTGGGACGACGCCACGGCCTGGGACGCCTTGCGCGACCTGCTGGAGCAAGGGATACAGATATTCGCCGAGGCTCCGCCAGGTTGCACGGCCCTCATCGCCGGCATGGCCTCGGAACGACCTACGCATGCGGCGGCAATCATCCGCGGAGCCCTGGAGTGCAGCGACATCACAGCGGATCTCGTCCTTCCGCCAGCGTTGAAAGCCCTGTGGAAGGACGAGCCCGACACTGCCTGGCAGATGGCGGCGGAACTTGCGGACGCCAGTCGCGCCGCACCGGTCCGCGCCGTGCTCCGAGCCAGCGCGGCACGGCTGGCGGCAGGGGACGTACTGCATCCGCACGAACTCGCGATTGCCCGTCAGCTGGCCACCCGTGCCGACAGCGCCGTGGGCACGGATGTCTTGCGCCTGGCCGTCTCGATGATCCGCAATGCGTCTTCGCGCGAAGACGCCATCGCGCTTGTCTGCTCAGTCCCGTTCTCCGGTCTGGCGCGCGGCGCGGCGGACTTCTGCTGGGCATTCATCGGCCCGGCCGGCCTGTCGTGGTCCGAGTTCACTCCGGAGCAACGGAAACGGTGTCTGGCGGAGTTGGCCAAGACACGGACGATCGATGACCATCGAGTCAAGTGGGCCGTCGCGGCTCTGTCGGATAGTCACGAGGACGAGGCATTGGACCTGCTACTGACCCGGCTGGAGTCGTGGGAGCAGGATCCCAAGCCGGGCTTCGATCCACTGCCCTTCGCCTGGCATGCTCGATCCCCCTTCAAGAACAGCCCGCGCCGCGTCGAGCTATTGCGGAGGCTGACGCGATGGTTCGAAGAAGAGCGTGAGCACCCATGGCGGCGCGAGCTGTACGGCACCAAGCTCTTCGCGACCGTCGCCGGAAACGTGTACGACAGCGCCGCACGTGACGTGCTGCTGGAGGTGTTCAGGTCGGGTGAGCACCAGCGGATAGACGCTGTTGCGCCACTGCTGAGCGGCGCACATCGCGGACTCCTCTGGGAGGAGACCCAGTTCGTGGCCGAGGTGCTGAGCGCCGCCGTCCAGCTCTCGGAGGAGCTGTACCGCAAGGTCGGCGGCAGGCTGATGAGCTCCGTGACAGACGGATCAAAATCGACCTCCCCCGGCGAACCGTACCCGCAAGATCTTGAAATCCTGCAGCGCGCCACGGAAATCCGGGCGACGCTGCGCGCCGGCTCTCCGGAGGAGCGGCTGTACGCCGCACTGCAGGACTACGCAAACACGCAGATCGACTCAGCCCGCAGAGAAGATTCCAATTTCGACGCCCGCCGAACTTGGTGAGCAGCGCCTCGTCTCATGACGTCAATGCCGTGGCCCGCCGGCTACGGCCATCAGATACAGGGGCCCCAGCGATCGGGAACGGTCAGATGGCCAGGTGAGCTGGCCATCGCGACGCGTGCCCGGCCGGGCAGAAGGGCCGCTTGCGGTGCTGCTCCCGGACATCGACGCGGAGCTGACCGTCTGGGACAACGACCACGCGCCGTGGTCCGAGGAACTGCTCCCCGTGGCCGAGCCGGCGTACTGGCTCATGCGCTGGCTGCAGAGCCCCGAGGCCGGGGCAGAGGGGACTCACACTCGACTCGATGTCCACGGATCCGGGCCTGAGTCACATCGTACGGACCGATAGCGGGTGGATCGTCGGAACTCCTCCAGCTGAATGTGCGGACGTCTCCCGTCACCTGGGGTCCCATGGAGGTCAAGATCAGGAAGTTCGTGCGCTCCGTACGCAAAGGCGGCGCCGGGCCGGGGAACGCCCCGCCTCCATCCCCGAGCCCTGATGCACGCTCCAGTACGGCCGACGCCGCAGGCAGGACTGAACCGATTCCCGACTTCACCCAGCGAAGGGCAGGTGCCTCCCGCGCGAGCGGCGAGGAATCACTCAGCTGGACCCCAGGATTCTCAATACATCTGCGGGATTTTCATCCAACTTGCAGCAGAGCAGGTCAAGCACCATTACGACACGAAAGAACTGCCCAAGACATCTCTCAGCCACCTGCTGCATCGCAGGTCAGAGACCTCTCTCTACTACAACAAGAATGAGAACTCACACCGGATGACCGCGAAGCTCAGGGACCTCGACCCAGCCGTCCGGCGCGACACACCCGACGCGGTGCATCAGATGCGCACCACGGCCCGCCGCCTGCGCAACTGCCTGCGCTCCTACCGCTCCGTCCTCGATCGTAACGTCACCGATCCGATCCGCCGCGACCTGCGGTGGCTGGCCCGGTCGCTCGGCGCGGAGCGCGACCACGAAGTGCTCAACGAGCGGCTGGCCCTCGGCGTATGGGAGGAGCTGCCCGGCGAGCTGGTACGCGGCCCGGTCACCGCGCGGCTGCAGGCCTGGGACGTGGCGCAGCGGGCCGAAGGCCGCCGGCGCACCCTCGACGCGCTCGCCTCGCCCCGCTACCTGGAGCTGCTGAACCGGCTGGCGGCGCTGACCGACGCTCCGCCGCTGGGCCCCAAGGCCGCCGGGAAGCCCAAGAAGGTAATGGTCAAGGCCCTCCTTAAGGAGTACGACCGGCTCGCCGAACACATGGACCGCGCGCTGGAGATGCCCCCCGGGCCCGAGCGCGACGCCGCGATCCACCACGCCCGCAAGACCGCCAAGCGACTCCGGTACGCCGCGGAGACCGCCGGCCCGGCCCTGGGGAAGCCAGCGCAGCGGCTCCGCAAGCGTGGCAAGGCCGTCCAGCAGGTGAGCGGCGACCAGCACGACGGCGTCGTGGCCCGCGAAGCTCTGCTTCGCATGGCGGTCTCCGCGCATACGGCGGGTGAGACCGCCTTCACCTGGGGGCTGCTGTACGGCGAGGAGCGGGCCGCGGCCGGCGCACGGTAGAGGCAGCTCCCCGAGGCGTGGGCCCGGGCGCACCCGGCGGCTCGGCGCAAGGCCCTGCGCGGCTGAACCGCCGTGCCGCCGACCCGCCACGGGGACCGTACGCGACCTCCACACGTCGCCGCCCTGGCGCCGCCGGACGTACAGCTCGCCGCCACGACGGCCGTCCATCAGATCGCCGCAGGAGAAGCAGTGCTCGTCGGCGCCGTGGATGCCTGCCGCCGGTGAACCGCGTCCACGCTCTCTCAGCCTGCTGTCGCCGCCACCGAGGGCGACGACAGCCACCGGGTGCTGGTACAGCCGGTGGCGGACGGCGCGGGCTGGGTCGTGACCGCCACGGACCTCGACCGGCGGAACGGCACGATCTCCCAGCTCGTCACCGTCAACGTGACGGTGAGCGGGATCGGCCTGCTCGTCCTGGCCGTCGACGCGGTACGCGACGCCCGGCTCCTCGCGCCGGACCGCGGCGGACACGGCCTAGCTGTATTGCCCTGAGAGGTTCGGAACACGACTGGCGGGTGGCTGGCCTTTTAGCGCGGTGTGTCCGCGGTGGTGATTGTAGGTGTGCAGCCAGTGGGGGAATGCTTCGCGTCGTTCCTGCTCGCTGCGGTAGGGGCGGGCGTAGGCCCATTCATCGAGCAGGGTGCGGTTGAGGCGTTCGACCTTGCCGTTGGTCTGGGGCCGGTAGGGCCGGGTTCGCTTGTGGGCGATCTGGGCCTCCTGCAGCAGGTCACGCCAATCACGTGAGCGATAGCAGGAGCCGTTGTCGGTCAGGACCCGCTCCACGGTGATCCCGGCCTGGACGAAGAAGGCGTGGGCCCGCTTCCAGAAGCCGGTGGCGGTCTCTTTCTTCTCGTCGGCGTGGATCTCGCTGTAGGCCAGGCGGGAGTGGTCGTCGACGGCGGTGTGCAGGTAGCTGTAGCCGGCATGGGCGCGGTTCTTGCGGCCCGCTTGCCGGCCCAGGGCCTTGTGCCCGCCGCCGTCGGGAATGTTGCCGAGCTTCTTGATGTCCACGTGCACCAGCTCGCCGGGGCGTTCGCGTTCGTAGCGGCGTATGCCCCGGCCGGTGGCCCGGTCCAGGTGTGCCAGGCGGGCCAGGCCGTAGCGGGTGAGTACCCGGTGCACGGTCGAGGGGACCAGGCGGAGGAGGTGCGCAATGCGGGCTGGGCCCCACCGGCGCAGCACGCGGACCTTGATGATGCGCCGCTCGGTGCGGGTCGGCGTCCGCCGCGGGCTGGTGCGCGGGCGGCTGGAGCGGTCGGCCATGCCCGCCTCGCCGTACAGCCGGTAGCAGTCGGCCCACCGCTGGGCGGTGCCCACGGAGACCTGGAACCGTTCGGCGGCCCGCCGCAACGGCCAGTTGTCGTCCACGACGCAGCGAG
Source organism: Streptomyces phytophilus (assembly GCF_013870535.1). Taxonomy (GTDB): domain Bacteria; phylum Actinomycetota; class Actinomycetes; order Streptomycetales; family Streptomycetaceae; genus Streptomyces; species Streptomyces phytophilus. The sequence continues at coordinate 14,843 of NZ_JACBXC010000008.1, forward strand.
CCAGACGCAGACGGCCGGTCTCGGTCAGCGGTGCATTACGGTGAGGCATGAGGGCCTTTCTGGTCGCCGGTGCAGATCTCGCAATCCACACCGAGCCAGAAGGCCCTCACCCACATCAAGATCAGTCAGCCGTGACCCCTGTCACCATCCACAACCTCCCCGGACAGAACAACTAGCGCCGAGTCGGTGGTTCAGGCACCGGAGCCGGCGGCGTCGGGGGAGGTGGCGGTCCAGCCCTCGGCGGTGCCCAGGGCACGGGCAGTGCGGACCAGCGCCGCGAGAGCGGGGGCGTTGTGCGCGCCGCGGTGGACCAACTGCAGGGGCACGGGCGGCAGCGGGTCGGTGAGGGTCAGGCGCGCGGCGGCGGGGAGCAGGTGCTCGGCGACGGAGCGCGGCAGCAGCATAAAGCCGTCGGCGAGGACGCCGAGATGGTTGCGCAGCCCGGGGACCGGGTTGTGCCAGACGGCGAAGTCCTCACCGGTGCTGCGGGCGGCGGCCAGGACCGCGTCGTGGTAGTCGGGGGCCAGGTCCCGGGCGAGGAAGCGAAAGGTCTCGCCGCGCAGGTCGCGCAGGGCCACCGCACCGCGGCCGGCGTACCGGTGGCCGGCGTGCACCACGGCGACGTACTCCTCGGCGCGCAGCGTCAGCGCCCGGCAGTCCCGCGGGGTCGGCAGGTGACGGCCGAGCGCGGCGTCGAGCCCGCCGGTGCGCAGGCCGTCGACGAGTCCGGGGTCCCAGGACTCGACCGCCTCCACGGTCACCTCCGGGTGCGCCTCGGCGAGGGCGGCGAGGAGCAGGGGCATCTCGGAGTGCGCGGTGGTCGGCCCGTAGCCGACGCGCAGGGTTCCGGTGGCGGTGCGGGCGGCGCGGCGGGTGACGGCGACCGTCCGCTCGGCGGCGGCCAGCGTCTCCCGCGCGGCGTCGACGAATGCCTGCCCCGCGCCGGTGAGCCGGGTCGGCCGGCGCTCGAAGAGGGCGACCCCCAACTCGCCCTCCAGTTGCCGTATCTGGCGGCTGAGCGGCGGCTGGGCGATGTGCAGCCGCTCGGCGGCGGCCTGGAAGCCGCCGGTCTCGGCGACGGCGATGACGTAGCGCATCAGGCGCAGGTCCAGCGACATACCTTCAGGGTATGTGCCCAGACCAAACCGGTCTGTGCGTTCATCCCACGTCCCGGCTTACGCTCCGAGCGGCAAGTGCCCCGCCACGGATGGGAGTTGGCCATGACGACCGACGACAGCCCGACGACAGCTACCCGCGGCACCACCCGGCGCCGCGTGCTCCAGGCCACCGGTGGTCTGGCCGTGGCGGCGGCAGCGGCCGGTGCCGGGACCGCGGCGGCACAAGGGCGGGCCGGCGCACCCGGGCCGCGGGAACTGATCACCCGGGAGGTGCCGGGCACCGGGGAGCGGCTGCCGGCCGTCGGGCTCGGCACGTTCACCACCTTCGACACCCTGCCGGACGCGCCCACCGGCCACATCGCCGAGGTGGTCAGGCGGTTCTACGAGGCGGGCGGCCGGGTGGTTGACACCTCCCCGCTCTACGGCGCCGCCGAGACCAACACCGGCGCCGCCCTCACCGGCTTCCAGGACCGGGTGTTCCTGGCCGACAAGATCTGGTCCACCGGCGACTTCCTGTGGGACGAGGGCCACGCGCTGGCCAGTCTCGAGCGCTCCATGGAACGCCTCGCGCGCGGGCGGCCGCTGGATGTCGTACAGGTACACAGCCTGGTCAACATCGACTGCGTCCTGCCGATGCTGCACGCGTGGAAACGGGAGGGCCGCATCCGCGCCATCGGCGTCACCCACCACGAGCCGGCCTACTTCGACGTGCTTGCCGACTGGATCGAGCGCGGCGACGTCGACTTCGTCCAGGTGCACTACTCCGTGCGCACCCGCGCCGCCGAGGAGCGCGTGCTCCCGGCGGCGGCGGACAACGGCGTCGCGGTCCTGGTGAACATGCCGCTGGAGAAGGCGCGGCTGCACCACGTCGTACGCGGCCGGGAGGTGCCGGACCTCGTGGGGGAGTTCGGGGCGGCCACCTGGTCGCAGTTCTTCCTGAAGTGGGTGCTCAGCCACCCGGCCGTCACCGCCGTGCTGCCGGCCACCTCCGACCCCGACCACCTGACCGAGAACGTCGGCGCCATGCGCGGCGAGCTACCCGACCGCGCGCTGCGGCGGCTGATGGTGCGGTACATGGAGAAGGTGCCGGGCTTCGACGCTCTGCCCACCGCCCCCTGGTACCCCGGCAAGTCCTACCCGGGGCTCGTCACCCGTGCCCAGTCGGCGATCCGGGAGCGCAGCCCCTGGTGGCCACCGGTGCCGACGGCCTGACCCGCTCCGCTCACCGCCGCCGGACCGCCCTCCACGCACACCCGCGCCCGGGGTGCCGGCGGCGGGAGGGGCGCCGGGGGTCAGGCGGCCGGTTCCCCCTCGGTGCGGGTTCGGTAGGCGCGCTTTCAAGCAGCGCTACGGACTCGCGCCCACCGGGTACGCCCGGCAGAACTCCTGATCAGAAGGGCCCGACTGGTCAGTTGCGGGTCTGCCGGCGGACAGCGTCGGCGATGGGGTGGGGACCTTGGGCGAGTTCGAGGATCCGGTGGTGGATCTGTGGGGTGTGGACGAGTTCGGCGAGGACCGCTGCGACATCGTCACGGGTGATGTCGGTGTGGACCAGGGCAGGGGCGAGGCTGATCCGGCCGGTGCCCGGGGTGTCGGTGAGTGCGGCGGGGCGCAGGATGGTCCAGTCGAGGTCGGTGGCGGCCAGTTCGGCGTCTGCCTTCTTCTTGACGTCGATGTAGTGCTCGAAGGTGTCGGACACTTCGCGGCCGCGCCAGGCTTCGGGGAAGACGGAGACGAGCAGCAGGCGGTGGATGCCGGCACGGGTGGCTGCCTCGATGGCGGTGGTCAGGCCGGTGCCGTCGACGGCGGTGGTGGCGGTGGTCCCGCCTTCGCCGCCGGCCCCGGCGGCGAAGACCAGGACGTCGGTGCCGTGCAGCAGATCGGCGAGGGCGGGTGCGTCGAGGCGGGTCAGGTCGCCGTGGGTGGCGTGGATGCCCTCGGTGGCGAGGTGTTCGCCCTGTTCCGGACGACGGTAGAGCCCGTCGACCCGGTCACCGGCGGCGGTCAGCAGACGCGCCAGACGGCTCCCGACGCCGCCGGCGATGCCCACGATGAAGACCTTCATTGGTGTCACTCTCCTTGGGGGTGCAGACCGGGGCTGGCGGGTGGTGGGGGTGTGCCCCGCGGGCCTTTGGGCTGGTGCCGGCGGGTCCGCAGGGTCGGTGATGTGTGTGGGGTGGTGTTGGTTGGGGTGTGGGTTATGCGCGGGCTTCGTCGACCTGGTTGACGAGGGTGAGGAGGGTGAGGAGGGCGTCGGCGGCGGGTCCGGAGGAGGCGGGGCTCTGGCCGGTGATGAGGAGGCCGTCGATGACGACGTAGGGCTGCCAGTTGTCGGTCTTGGTGTAGTGGGCGCCGAGCTTGTTGAGTTCGTCCTCGACGAGGAAGGGGACGATGTCGGTGAGGCCGGCGTCGGCTTCCTCGCCGTTGGTGAAGCCGGTGACCTTGCGGCCGCGGACGAGGGGGGTGCCGTCGGGGTTGCTGGCGTGGCGCAGGGTGCCGGGGGCGTGGCAGACCAGGGCGAGGGGCTTGCCGGCGCGCAGGGTGGTTTCGATGAGGCGGACGGAGGTGGGGTCTTCGGCGAGGTCCCACAGGGGGCCGTGGCCGCCGGGGTAGAAGACGGTGTCGAAGTCGTCGGCGGAGACGCTGTCGAGCCGGACGGTGTGGGCGAGGTCGGCCATGGCGTCGGGGTCGGCCTCGAAGCGGCGGGTCTCGTCGGTCTGGAAGGCGGGTTCGTTGCTCTTGGGGTCCAGGGGCGGCCTGCCGCCCTTGGGGGAGGCGAGTACGACGTCGGCGCCGGCTTCCTTGAAGCGGTAGTAGGGGGCGGCGAGTTCCTCCAGCCAGAAGCCGGTCTTGCGGCCGGTGGTGCCGAGTTCGTCGTGCGAGGTGAGAACGATGAGGATCTTCATGGTGTGCACTTCCTGCGCAAGTAGACCGGTCGACTCCGACAAGGTACGGGAGGCGACCGGACTCCGGGCGGATCTTCCGGGTCGAGGTGCGCCGTGATTCTGGGTTCTGCGCTGTGCTTTTCTGTGTCCTTGGTTCTACAGGTGCAGGAGCCGACGGGTGGCCGTCATCGTGGTGCCGAAGGGGCTCGCGTCACGGTTGATCTTGACGAGGAGGCTCGCTCCGAGCCACATGTCGTACAGGGCCTGTGCGGTGTCGCGGGCGGAGCCGTCGACCGTGAGCGATCCGTCCTCCAGGCCGGCGGTGATCGTCCGTTCCAGTCGGTCGACCATGGCGGTGGTGCCCTCCTTCAGGGCGATCCGCATCGTCTCCGACAGGTCGGAGACCTCCGCGCCGAGCTTGACGGTCAGGCACTTGCCCTGGCAGTCGTTGGCGCTCTGCGTGTCCCGCCAGTACTGCCAGTAGTTCATCAGCCGCTGTGCTGCGGTCAGTCCGGGCTCGGCGAGGATGCGGTCCATGTCTGCCAGGTAGTCGGCGTAGTAGGCCCGCATCACCGCCTCGCCGAAGGCGTCCTTGGAGCCGAAGAAGTGGTAGAAGGATCCCTTCGGGACCCCGGCGGCGGTGAGGATCTCGTTGATGCCCACCGCCGCGAACCCCTTGCGGGGAAGGATCTGCTGGGCGGCCCTGAGGATGCTCTCGCGAGTGTTGCCCTGGACGGTGTTCATGTGCGCCACGCTATCACCCATTAGACCAGTCGTCTATTTGACTCCGAGCGTCAGCCGCGCCCCGCGTCACTGGCCGAGGAAGTCCAGGAGGATCTCGTTGACCTCGGCGGTGTGGGTGGTGAGCAGCCCGTGCGGTGCCCCGTCGATCTCGACGTACTTGGCGGCGGGCAGGGCCTTGGCGAAGCGGCGTCCGGTGGCGTCGACGGGCAGGGTCCGGTCGCCCGTGCCGTGCACGATCAGGGCGGGGACGTCGATCCGGGGGATGTCGGCGCGGAAGTCGGTGGGCCAGGTCAGCGGGGCGGCGGCCGAGGCGATCGGGCCCGCGCCGGCCGCCACGTTCCAGGCGTTGCGCACGGCTTCCTCGCTCACCCGGGTGCCCAGGTTCTCGTCGAGGTTGAAGAAGTCGGCGTAGAAGCCCGTGAAGAAGGCGTAGCGGTCCTTCTTCACCGCCTCGGAGACGCCCTCGAAGAAGGCGGGCGGGGCGGCGCCGTCGGGGTTGTCGTCGGTGATCGCCAGATACGGCTCCAGTGATGCGAGGAACACCGCCTTGGCGACCCGGTCGGAGCCGTAGGCGGACAGGTAGCGGGCGACCTCGCCGGTGCCCATCGAGAAGCCGACCAGGACCGCGTCGCGCAGGTCGAGGGTCTCCATGACGGTGTGCAGGTCGGCGGCGAACGTGTCGTAGTCGTAACCGGTGGACGGCTGGCTGGACTTACCGAAGCCGCGCCGGTCGTAGGTGACGACCCGGTGGCCGGCCGCCAGCAGGGCCGGGACCTGACCCTCCCAGGAGTTGCCGTCCAGCGGGTAGCCGTGGATCAGGACGACCGGCTGCCCCGTCCCCTTGTCCTCGTAGTGCAGTTCGATGTCGGTGCTGTTCTCCGTGCCGACCCTGATGCGCCCCATGATGCCTTCCCCTTCCGGGAATCCGGTGTGTGTCGCGTTCCGACACCCAGGACTATACGACCGGTCTACTCCCCTCGCAACCCTCACCACCGAAATTGATCGAGGGGTCGCCGCATGGCTGCTGGCGTTGTCGGTGCCTCGGGATACGGTGCGAAGCGATGGTGCGGGGGTGGCGGACCCGACGTGCCGACCGCATTGATGGTCGCCTCGGTTCGTCGCCGAGCAGTCGAAGAGCTGCCGCTTCTCCACTGACGCCAGGTCGTCATCGACGCCGACACCATGGTGATCGCCGACGGCGGCTACCGAGGCGCCGGCCCGGTCATCGCTATGCGGGCCAGGCCCGGGCCGCGTAACGGGTCGCGTCCAGGAGGCGGGCCCGGTCGGCGCCGTCGCGGGCCAGGGCGGCCATGCCGGCCAGGACGGTGTCGACGAACGCGGCCACGCCGTCGGCCTCGGCGGCCGACGCGAGTTCTCCCTCGGCGGCGGCCCGGCGCAGTCGTGCCCGGATCAGGTCGCGTGTCCTGCTGCGTCGTTCGGCGAGCCGCGGCTCGCCCATGACGAGGCAGCCGGGGGGCTGTCCGGGTGCGGAGAAGTGCTCGGCCGAGGACTGCAGCAGGCGCTCGATCGCCTCGCGTGCCGTGGGTGCCGACAGGTCGCGCTCCAGGTCCTCGTCCAGATGTTCGGCGTAGAGCGCGCTCGCCTTCTCGAACAGCGCGTCCTTGTCGCCGAAGGCCACGTACAGGCTCGGTGCGGCGATCCCCGCCTCCTCGCACACCTGCGCGATGCTCACCCCGTCGTATCCGCGCTCCCAGAACGCGCGCATCGCCATCCGGAGCACCGCGTCCTTGTCGAACGTCCTCGGTCTACCTGTCATGACCCATATTTTAGCGCACGTTAAAGAACGTGCTACGCTCCTTCTGTAACTTCCACTAAACAACATGGAACGGCCCAGCCGCCACACCCACCCGCAGGAGAGCAGCGATGAGCTACAGCGGTTACAAGTCCCTGGTGGTCCGCGTGGAGGACCGGATCGCCCGGGTGACCATCGACAACCCGCCGGTGAACACCGTCGACACCACACTGGCCGGTGACCTCAAGGCGTTCGCCGACGAGGTGGCGTCCGACGAGGGCGTCGCCGTGATCGTCCTGCAGTCGGCCAACCCCGAGTTCTTCTCCGCTCACGCGGACTTCGAGTGGTCCTTCGATCCGAGCACCCTCATGGCCCTGGCCGACCCCGAGGCCGACCCGGCCCTCAACCCGCTTCAGCAGCTCAACGAGCGGCTGCGCACGCTGCCGCAGGTGACGATCGCGAAGCTGCGCGGCTATGCCCGCGCGGGCGGCGCCGAGCTGGCGATGGCCGCGGACATGCGGTTCGCCGCCGCGGACCGGACCTGGCTGTCCCAGCCGGAGTCGCTGATGGGCATCTTCCCCGGCGGGGGCGGCACCCAGTACCTCAACCGGCTGGTCGGCCGCGCCCGGGCCCTGGAGATCGTGCTGGGGGCCGAGCTGTTCGACACCTCCGTCGCCGAGCGCTACGGGTGGATCAACCGCGCGGTGCCCGACGAACATCTCGACGCGTTCGTCGACGCCCTCGCCCGCCGTATCGCCGCGCTGCCCCAGGGTGTGGCCGCCGCCGCGAAGGAGGCGCTGGACGCGGCCGAGGCGAGCGGCCCCGTACCCGACCTGGCCGAGGAAGCGGCCGCCCACGCCAAGGTCTACCCCTCCCCCGACGATGTCGTCCACCGCCTCCGCGTGCTGATGGACCACGGCGGGCAGACACGCGACGGCGAACTGCAGCTGGAGCGCCTCCTCGAATCCATCCCCTGGGCCCACCGCTCCTGAACGACCACCAGCCACCGGGCACCGCACTGCCGAGGGCCCAGTGCCTCCGGCGATGGCGACCTGCGCCGCCGCTCGCAGCCATTGGCGGAGTCGAGACATGCGCCCAGGCCAACGGTTCCCAGGCGAAGGCGTCCCCGGCACGCCGTACCCGGCCGAAGGGGACGTCGGCGAAGTGGATGCCGAATCCGACGATGCGAGCGGCCAAGCACCTCTGCAACACCTCGCCGGCTTCGACAACGGGACGCCAGGTGGCCGCGTGAGGAACTTCCCTTACGTCCCTCGGACTTCACCCGGCAACCGGGGCGGCGCCAGGACTGGCCCGCATCCTCCGCGGAGGAGCCGTCCGCCGTATGTGAAAGGAACTTCAGCCGTGCCCACTCTGTTCTCCCGCATCATCGCCGGTGAGCTGCCCGGACGCTTTGTCTGGCAGGATCCCGAGGTCACCGCGTTTCTCACCGTCGCGCCCTTGCGGCCCGGCCACACCCTCGTTGTCCCCCGGCGCGAGATCGACCGGTGGACGGATGCCGACGGCCCGCTTCTGGCGCGGTGCATGGAGGTCGCCCGGGCCGTTGGGCAAGGAGTGCAGCGGGCCTGGGACGCTCCACGGGCCGGCCTCGTCATCGCGGGCTTCGAGGTGCCGCACCTCCACATCCATGTCGCTCCTGTCTGGGACATGTCCGACTTCGATTTCACCAAGGCCAAGCTGGAGGAGGACCGGTCCGCACTGGACGACGCCGCGGAGAAACTGCGTGCCGCCCTGCTCGGACTCGGTTATGAACAGGCCCGGGACACCGACCGCGGCTGATACTCCAAGGAGACGCTGAGCATGGACAGCCACCCCGGACGTGCCGACGCCGCGGCGACCCCGACCACAGCCGCGACCACGCATTGGCTCGCACTCGCCGACCACCTGGACGACGGTGCCACGTTCGACTACATCGTGTGCGGCGCCGGTTCGTCAGGTTCCGTTCTCGCAGGCAGGCTCGCGGCCGATCCGGCCGTCACGGTCCTGCTCGTCGAGAGCGGCGGCAGTGACGACGACGAGCGTGTCCGCAATCCCGACCTGTGGCCGGCCAACCTCGGCAGCGAGCGGACCTGGGACCACGTCACGGAGCCGAACCACCATCTGAACGGGCGCCGGCTCGCCTATGCCACAGGCCGCGGGCTGGGCGGGGGAGGCGCCGTCAACGCGGGTGTGTGGGCCCGAGGCCATCGCACCGACTGGGACTCCTACGCCGAGGCCACGGGCGATCCCGCGTGGGGCTACGCGCACGTACTGGAGCACTACCGCGGCATCGAGGACTGGCAGGGCACGCCCGACCCCGAGCGCAGGGGGTCCGGCGGGCCGATGCGGATACGACCGTCGCAGGACGTGCATCCGCTCTTCACCGCCTTCCTCGACGCCGCCGAGGCCACCGGCATCCCCCGATTCGGCAGTGCCAACGGCGTCCTGATGGAGGCGAACTCCGGTGGCGCCGTGCGGGACGAGAACATCCACGACGGGGTGCGGCAGACCCCCTTCCGCCGCTACGTCGCAGACCGTCTGGGGCAGCCGAACCTGACGGTACTGCCGCACACGACGGTCTCCCGCGTCCTGGTCTCCGCGGGCCGGGCCCGCGGCGTCGAACTCGTGCGCGACGGTCAGCAGCTGCGCGCTCGCGCGTCGCAGGAGGTGGTGCTGTCGCTGGGCGCGCTGAGCACCCCGGCCGTGCTGATGCGGTCCGGGATCGGGGACGAGCGCGAACTGCGGGACCTGGGCATCCCGGTGGTCCAGCACCTGCCCGGCGTCGGCCGCAACCTTGACGACCACATACGCCTGCCCTGCATCTGGGAGGCGACGGACGTACCGCTGCCGGTGCCCACACGCAGCCAGGCTGTCTGCTTCTGGGAAGACGAAACACGGCCAGGGGCACCGGAGTTCGTCATGTACCTCTCGCCGGCGCCGTCCGTCTCCACCGAGAACGCGGCGCAGTACCCGCCGCCGGAGAGGTGTTTCACCCTGATGCCTGCCATGCGCCCGCGCGACGGCAGCCGCGGCCGGGTCCGCCTGGCGAGCACGGACCCGATGGCCGGACCGCGCATCGAGACGAACTTCCTCGCCGACCCCGACGACGTGCGCTCGGCCTTGTCCGCCGTCGCCAAGGCCCGGGAGGTCGGCAACTCCGCGGCGCTGCGCCCGTTCGTCGAGCGGGAGGTGTCCCCGGTGTCGTCGGTGACGGACACGGTGGAGGAGTTCGTGCGGAACGCCGTGGAAACCTTCTGGCACCAGAGCGGTACGTCCCGGATGGGACGGGACGAGGGAGCCGTCGTGGACGCGAGGCTCAAGGTGTACGGCATCGAGGGCCTGCGCGTCGCCGATGCCTCGGTGCTGCCCCATGTGACGGTCGCCAACACCATGGCCCCTTCCATGGCGGTCGGCGAGCGGGCGGCCGAGATTCTCGCGGCCGAACAGGGCTGATGAAAGGCCGGTCCCAAGGGCGGGCTGATCGGGCAGGCAGCTTCGGCGGGAGGGGCGGCGGGCCGGTGCCTGGGTTGGGTGTCACTGCTTCATCGCCTTCCTGGGGCCGGTGTGGACCGGTGGACGGGGGTCCGTCAGGCCCTGATCGAGGTACTGCTGCTGGGCCGGCACCTCAAACACGAACACCTGGTCGCCGGCTTGGCCCCCGCCTTGCGCGCCGGAGCGCTGACCACGGACGCGGTCGCTTTGGAGGCCCGACCAGCCGGCCTTCGGAAGCACATCGAGCTCGTGGTCGACCCGGAAACCGGAGCAGAGACGAGCGTGCGGCTGGGGGTACGGCTGTCCAACGTCCGTTCCGGGTGGGACGGTCTGACGCCCGAGCGTGCGGAGGCTCTGAACGAGCTGGGGCTCAGGTGGACGTAGAGCGCGACGTGCCGGACGCCTGGGGTGGGGATGCGTTCGGGCCCTGCCGGGGTTTTTCCCGGGTCCGCCCGGTCTGTGCTGCCCTGCCGGTGTCAGACCGCTCTGTCAGTCTCGGTGCATGGGGTTCTTCGACGATCTGGTTTTCCCGGAGGAACCGGCTGCGGAACGGGCTGTGTTGGTCCGGCTGGGTCCGCCGGGTGAGGAGGTGGGGAGGTATGCGCCGCCGGTCGACTGGTATGCGCCGGGGCTGGTGCCGCACCTTGCGGTGGCGGGGGCCGGTCCGCAGGTCAGGGTGGTGGTGACGGGGTGGTCTGTGTGGCCGGGAGCGGCCACGTTGCATCTGGCCGTGTTCCGCAAGACGCGCCGGCGGGACGCGGACGCAAGCCGGCAGTCTGGTCTGCGTGTGGGCATGCTCTTCTCCGATGGCCGCCGTGTCACCTCGCTGGACGGTACGGTGCAGCGGCGGGTGCGGTACACGACGCCTCAGGGCCTGCCGGTCGATGCGGCCACGGAGCAGGCGACCGGGCTGATCCCGCTGGATCCCGGGCTGCAGCAGAGCCGTCGGTCTCTTTTCAAGACGGACGTCGATCTCTATCTTTCGGAACTCCCGCCGCCAGGTGAGACGCAGTTGGTGGTCGAGTGGCCGGACGAGGCCGTAGCCGAGACCCGCATCGCCGTTGACGCGGCGGCGTTGCATGCTGCGGCGGGGGCGGCGCTGGAGGTCTGGCCGGGGCTCGGGCCGGCGGATCTTTCTGGGCCGCCGGGCGCGTTCGCGTCCGTGGAGTTCAGCGGCCCGCCTCAGTTCCTGGCTCCGCCCCTGACCCGCCGTCAGTGTCAGATGCTGCGCCGCCAGGAAGAGGAGCGCCGACGCTATGTGCCGCGGGCCGACTGGGAGGAGGTGCGCTGGCAGGATTGGTCGGATGCCGTGGTGATACGAGCGAGGCTGGACGGAGGTGCCCCAGCTGACGCAGCTGTCGGCTGGCGCGGCGCCACCCCGCTGCACCTCGCGGCCGAGCACGGGTCGGGGGAGGCGGTGGCCGCGCTCCTGCCCCATGTCGCTCGGGTCGACGCGCGCGACGACGACGGGCGCACTGCGTTGTGGTTCGCCGCGTGCAGTGTGGACGAGGGCAGCGTCCGCGCGTTGCTCGACGCCGGTGCCGATGTGTGGACTCCGCAGCTCGGGCCGTGGTCGCCGGGTCGGCTGCTGCTCACGACGCGGCTCGCGCAGCTCGTGGCGGACCTGCCGGGTTCGGTGTTGCCGCCCGCGGAGGAAACCGTCGCCTTCCAGGCGGCGGACGCGCTCATCGCGGCCTTCGGCGGGCGAGAGCTGTGGATCGAGGGGCTCGGCATCGCCTTCGTGCGGGGTCTGGACGAGGACGAGCTGATCCGACGGTTGGGCGCCGACCCCACGCACTGCCCGCGGGCAGCCCTGGAAGAGGCCCCATTCGACCCGACGGACTACGAGGAGTCCCTGCGCTTCGTGGGGGTCGCAAGCGTGCCGGGCGAACCAGGCGGCTGTGTGATCACCCAGCAGGGGTACATGCCCAGCGACAACGCCGTGCTGCGGGCGGTATCCCGGGGGACCTCCGCGTACGGCATCTACTACAACCCGAAGGGCGGCACGTTCGGCACCCTGGCCCGTGACGGTGAGATCGCGGACAGCGAGGAGATCGGACTGCGGCCGGCCGAGCAGGACCCGCCCGCCTACTGGCACTTCCGCTTCTGGCAGCGTGGGCGCACCTTTCCGTATGGTGCCAACACGCTCGCCTACGGCTGTGCCGCGGCCGGTCTGAAGATCAGCGACGGTCGGCAGGCAGCGGACCACCGCACTCCGCGTCGCTGGGTGGCGCTGCCATAGAGACGCGGAGAACGGGCCCGGGGTAGAGATACTGACCCGGTGATCATGGTCCCTGCGGCTGTGTCGACCTTCTCTGCAACAGGTGAGCGCCACCTGTCAGTCCCCAGTACGCGGTCAGCCGGTCTGTGGTGGTGACGCTCTGATGGCGGTGCCCAGCTGGCGCCCTCAGTGCCCCTGCGTGGCCGGTGTCCGAGGCGCCCCGGGGTGTCGGCCGTGGGTGGGATCGGTCGAAGCGGTCTGGTTGTCGCAGGTGAGGTGTCTGACTTGTCACATGCGCTCATTCGGCAGTTTTTCTGTCGCCAGAAGCGAAGATCGAGAGTCTGTGGCTCGTCGTGGCGGTTCTATGGGTCGTGGTCGCTGCACGCGCCGGGTTGGGAAGGGCAGTGTGTCCCAGCAGGGGTGAGTAGGGGCGCTCATTGGTCCAGGCCCGGAATCGTCGGGTCGTAGAAGACAGGTGATGGGAATGCGCGATGAGGCCGCCAAGCGGGTCGAGCTGGTCTTCTCCCTTTTCGACGCCAACGGCAACGGAGTCATCGACTCCGGCGACTTCGACTTGATGGCGGGCCGTGTTCTGGAGGCGGCGGCCGCTTCGGACGGCGGTGCCAGGGCCGCTATCCGGGCCGCGTTCCGCCGCTACTGGACGACGTTGGCCTCTGAGCTGGACGCCAATGGTGACGGTGTGATCACGGTGGACGAGTTCCGGCCGTTCGTGCTCGACCCCGAGCGTTTCGGTCCTACGGTCGCCGAGTTCGCCGAGGCCCTCTCCGCGCTCGGCGACCCCGACGGGGACGGTCTGATCGAGCGCCCCCTTTTCGTATCGCTGATGGCGGCGATCGGCTTCGCGGAGGCGAACATCCACGCTCTCTTCGACGCCTTCGGTCCGGACGGCGAGGACCGCATCACCGTGGCTACTTGGGCCGCCGGCATCGAGGATTACTATGCGCCGGATATGGCCGGGATCCCGGGCGACCAGTTGGTGGCTGCCGGGGCCGTCTGACACGGTCCGTCAGCGGCTTTCCCGGCGGTGGGGGCGGCACCGCTGCGACGTAGTCGGGCTGCCGGCTTCCTGCGGGCGTCATGGCGAGGGTTTGTGCGCGAAGACCCACCGGTTTCCCTCCAGTGCGTCGTTGGGTTCGGGGAGGGGGCCGCGTCGGTGGCGGCGGGTGAAGTCGAAGGGCGTGTGCATGGAGGTGGACCAGCCCTTGGCCGTCAGGTTGCCCGCGGAGTCGGGTCGTGGCCCGTTGTCGAAGAGGTGGAGCAGGTCGATGCCGATCTGTTCTCGTGTCGCCGTGTAGATCGGGCTGTCGCGGTACGCCTGCTGGTCGTTTTCCAGCTTGGCCTCGAAGGCCAGAGCGCTGCCTCCGGTGGTCAGCCTGTCCACCGTGTCGATGAGGTACGTCTCGGCCGGGGCCGGCAGGTAGAAGAGGAGTCCTTCGGCCAGCCAGACGCTCGGTGCGGCCGGGTCGAAGCCGGCGGTGGTCAGTGCGGTGACCCAGCCCTCGCGCAGGTCGGCCGGTACGGGGACGCGCTTCGTCTTCGGGGTGGCCGGCAGGTCGGTGAGCACCCGTTGCTTGAAGGCCAGCACGCCTGCCCTGTCGATCTCGTAGACGACGCAGTCGGACGGCAGGTCCAGTCGGAAGGCGCGGGTGTCCAGCCCTGCTCCCAGCAGGACCACCTGGCGGGTGCCCGCGCCGGCCGACCGGAGGAGGAAGTCGTCGAGCGCCCTGGTCCGCAGGCCGAAGTAGCGGGCGAACCGCCCCCACAGCGGGTTGTCGTCCCCGTCCGGAGCCTGCTCGATGCGTACCGGCCAGTCCGCGCAGGCGGGGGCCGCGCGGACGAAGTGTTCGGCGTAGGTGTCCTGGGCCAGGCTGTCGTGGCGGTGGGTCTCGATGGCGCGTGCCGCGGCGACCAGGAGGGCAGTCAGGCCCACACCTGCGTGCATGCCTTCCTCGTCTGTGTGCTGGGGCGTCGTGCCTGCCATGCTTCCTCCGTGGGCGGAAGTGGGGGGTGCGGGGTGCTCACTCGCCGGCTGGGGTGGGTGCTCGGTGCCGCGTGCCTCGCTCATCGGTTCGTTCTCTCCGGGAGCAGGACGGGTTTGACCGTGCGGCCCGCGTCGCAGTCGCGTTCGGCCTCGTTGATGCCGGCCAGCGGGTAGGTGCGGATCAGCTGGTCGAAAGGGAAGCGGCCGGCCTGCCACAGTCCGATCAGCCGGGGTATCAGTACTCCGGGTACGGCGTCTCCTTCGCAGATGTGGCGGATGCTGCGGCCGCGGTCGAGCGTGCCCGGTTCGAGCGCCAGTGGGGTGTGCAGGCGTGCCACCAGGCCGAGGCTGCCGGTGGGGCGCAGGGCTTGGAGCGCTTTGTTGATGAGCGGAGGTGAGGCCGTGGTGTCCAGTGCGTACTGGGCGCCGCCGCCGGTCAGTCGCCGGATCCGTTCGGGCAGGTCGGGTGAGGTGGCAGGCAGGGGGGTCGCGCCGAACCGCTCGGCCGCAGCGAGCCTTTCGGGGTGCCGGTCGACGGCCACGGTCGGTGCGCCTGCGGCGGTGGCCGCCATCACCGCGGACAGGCCCACTGCTCCCGCGCCGAGGACCACGAGGGTGTCGCCGGGGCCTGCGCCGAAGGTGTTCAGTACGGCTCCGGCCCCGGTGAGGGAACCGCAGCCGAGGGGTCCGAGCAGTTCGAGCGGTAGTGCGGGGTCGACCCGTACGGCGTTGCGAGCCGGGACGAGGGCGTACTGGGCGAAGGAGGACTGCCCGAACCACCGGGGTGCCAGTGCTCTGCCGGTCGCGTCGGTGAGCCGCGGCGGTTCCTCCTTGCGCCCCCCGAAGAGGTTGAGGGAGGCGAAGGAGTCGCAGTAGGCCGGGGCCGCGGCGCGGCAGGTGCGGCAGTGTCCGCAGGAGTCGAAGCTCAGTACGACGTGGTCGCCGGTGGCGATCGCGGCGTCCGGGCCACCCCCCGTCCGCACCACGATGCCGGCGCCCTCGTGGCCGAGGACGGCGGGCACAGGGCTCCGGCCGGCGGATCGCCGGACCGCGAGATCGGTCCGGCACATCCCGGTGCCCGCGATCTCGACCAGGATCTCGCCGGCGGCGGGCTCGGTCCGCAAAACCACCTCCTCGACCGTGAACGGGTTCGTGTACGAGCGCAGTACGGCTGCCTGGAACCTCATCGTCACGTCTCCTGGGGGCGGTGGACGACGAACGGCCGGAGGTTGCCGTACAGCCCCCATGGCCCGCCCGCGACGCCGACCCCGCTGTCCTTGACGCCTGCGAAGGGCTGGGCGAGGGACAGTTCGGCGTGATGGTTGACCCAGGCTGTGCCGCATTCAAGCCGCTCGGCCACTGCCTCGGCCCGGTCGGGGTCGGTACTCCACACGGAGCCGCCCAGTCCGAAGCCGGTGCTGTTGGCGGCGTCGACGGCTTCGTCGAGGCTCCGGTACGGCAGTACCGGCAGCACCGGTCCGAATTGCTCCCCGGTCACCACCGGGCTGCCGGGCGGCACGTCGGTGAGGATCGTGGGAGCGAAGAAGTAGCCCGGCCGGTCCAGCCGGTGGCCGCCCGCCGCCGCCCGGGCGCCGTCCGCCAGAGCCTGCTGTGTGACGTGGTCGATCCGGGCCAGTTGCGGGGCGTTGCTGACGGGGCCCAGCCGGGTGTCCGGGTCGAGGCCGGGGCCGACGGCGACGGTCTTCGCGCGCTGGGCGAGGGCTTCGACGACCTCGGTGTGCAGCCGGGCGGGGGCGTAGACGCGTTTGACGGCCATGCAGACCTGCCCGCAGTTGCGAAACGCCGCCCAGAACAGCCGGTCCGCGATCCGGTCCACTTCGATGTCGTCCAGGAGGACGGCAGCGTCGTTGCCGCCCAGTTCCAAAGTGACCCGGGTGAGTGAGGCCGCCGCCGCTTGGGCGACGGCCCGCCCGGTGGGCACCGAACCGGTGAAGGTGACGTGGCGGATGCCCGGATGGGATGCGAGGCGGGCGCCGAGGGGTTCGCGGCCGGTGACGACGGTCAGGACGTCCTCGGGCAGGGCGGTGGCAAGGACGGAGCCGAGCAGCCGGGTGGCCGAAGGGGTGAACGGGGAGGGTTTGAGGACCATGGTGTTGCCCGCCGCGAGCGCGGGCGCGAACTTGGCCGCCGCGAGTTGGAGGGGGAAGTTCCACGGCACGATCGCGGCGACGGGCCCCAGCGGGCGCCAGCGGATCTCGCTGCGCACCGGCCGGCCGTCGGCGATCCGCCGGGTTCGGGGGGCGAGGTCTGCGAAGTAGCACAGGCGGGCCGCGGTACGGGCGACTTCCGCGTACGACTCGGCCAGGGGCTTGCCCTGTTCCCGGGTGAGCAACCGGGCGAGGTCGTCGCCGGCGGCCTCCACCGCGTCGGCCGCCTCGCGCAACGCGGCGGTGCGTGCGGCGGGGTCGGCCCGCCAGCCGTGCCAGGCCCGGTGGGCCCGGTCGACCGCGGTGTCCAACTCGTCCGGCTGCTGATCGGGAGCCTCGTCGAAAGGTTCCCCGGTGGCCGGGTCGACGACGGCGAAGGGTGCGGCCAGGTATCCGGCGCGCTCGGCCTCGGAGGTCGGCATGGCGGCGGTCAGTGCATGGAGGAGACGCCGGCGGTGTGTTCTGTGGCGTGCCGGTCCATCTCCGCCCGGAAGGCGGCCACCAGATGCGGCTGGATCCTTCCGGTATTGCGGTCGCCGCCCTCGCAGACCGCTCCCCGCACGCCCACGATGTCCGTGCCGATGCGGGTCAGCGGGCCGAGGTCGGCCTGCGTGACGCTGCCCGCGAGGGCCGCGAGGCGGCTGGAGGCGTGGGTGAGCCGGACGAACTCCGCGCAGACGTCCGGCGGAACGTGGTCGAACAGCCGCGTCCCGTCCTTGACGGCGGTGTCGAGCATGGCCGCGTCGGCGCCGGACCGGGCGGTGATGTCGGGCACGGCGAGCGGGTTGACGCAGCCGATCCGGTGGGCGTCGGCGTAGCCCGAGGCGACGACGAGCGCGTCGGGGCGGTGGTCCTTCACCGCCCGGACGACCGCGCGCATGACCTCGATGCCCTGATCAGGTGTCGTGCAGCCGTAGAGGCCGACCTTGATGTACGTGGCCCCCGAGACGGCCGCGCCGAGTGCGGCCTGGGCCACTGTGCCGGGCTTGTACGGGACGTCCCCCACGGTCGCGGATACCGGTGTGTCCGCCGGGACGGCGTCGCGGATCTCCCTGATGACCCAGGGGAAGTTCGCGCCGAGCGAGCCTTCGTCGGGCTTCTTGACGTCGACGATGTCGAGATACTCCGCCGCCTTCGCGCAGTCGAGAGCCTCCTCGACACTGTCCGGGGAGATGAGAAGCAACACCCTGGCCTCCTTCGCCGCCGGTCCGCCCGGCCGAGGGGCAGGGGGCCCGGATCGCCTGGCTGATGTACGTGCGCTCATCATTTCCGTCACCCTTGGGAACCGGGAGGGCGCACAGAGTGCCCAGGGTGCTCATGCCTACGCATGACGCGCCGTACATACCGCGGCAAATTGACCACAGGTGATGATTCTTCTGGTTGGTGAGTAGTTGGTGGCATGGGTGATGATTGCGCTTCGGCTCGATCACGCAGCCGGTCGACGCTGCGCCCGCGGGGTTCAGGTGAGGTCGACGTCGAGGTGGTCGATGTCGGTGACGGTGACCTCCAGGCCGGCGGCGCGGCGGCCGCGGTCCTGGAAGTAGGCGTGCCCGAGGCCGGCGCCGAGGAGGTCCCGCAGTTCCGCCTCACCGGCGCCGGCGGCGTGCCGGGCGAGGAGCCGGGCGGTGGTGTCCGGGGGGAGTTGTTCGGTGATGCGGCGCATCCGCGGGTCGTCGGTCGAGCCCGGGGCGG
>NZ_JACBXC010000080.1 GCF_013870535.1 Streptomyces phytophilus
GGGGCGGGGACCGCTTGAGGGCTGTCAGACCGGCACCCCTTTCGACTTCAGCAACTCGACGGTGCGCGCGATGTTCCCGGCCTCCTGGATTTCCTCGTGCGAGATGTCCGTGTCGAAACGCCGGCTCAAGTCCACGGCGAGTTCCACGAGCACCAGGGAGTCGAATTCCATGACTTCGTACGGCGTCTCGGCGGTGGTTCCCGCCGGGGCGCCGAATTCGGTGGTGAGAAGAGCCAGCAGTTCTTCGGCCGGTTGCCTTGTCGACGACGTCACAGGTTGACTCCGTTCCGTGCTTGCTTGCTTTCCTTACGTGTGGAGTGCCGCGATCCCGTGTTCATACCGCGGCGATTTCCGGCCAGGTGAGTGCGATCGATCCCCACGAAAGTCCGCCGCCGAACGCGGCCAGGACGACGCGGTCTCCGGCCGTCAGTTCGCCCGCCGCGACGGCGTCGGTGAGGGCGAGTGGAATCGAGGCGGCAGAGGTGTTTCCGACGCGGTCGATGTTGAGTACGAGGCGTTCCACGGGGAATTGCAGTCTGCGCGCCAGGGAGGTGAGGATGCGGATGTTCGCCTGGTGGCCGACGAGCCGGTCCACGTCGCCGGCCGCCCAGCCGACGCGCCCGAGCAGCGAGGTCACCGAGTCCGCCATGCGGGTGACCGCGTGGGCGAATACCTTCTCGCCCTGCATCGTCAGAGTGTGCGCCGCCGGGTCGCGTACGGGCCCGGCGGCGGCCTCCCTCGAACCGCCGCCGGGCACGTACGCGAGGTCGAAGCCGGAGCCGTCGGAGCCGAGGTCGGTGGCGAGCAGCACGCCCGGGGCGGCGGCGTCCGGCACGGCGGTGAGCACGGCCGCGCCGGCGCCGTCGCCGAAGATCACCGCGGTGGTGCGGTCGCCGGTGTCCAGCAGGCTGGACATCGTCTCCGCGCCGATCACCAGCACGCGGCGCGCCTGCCCCGCGCTGATCTGCGCCGCGGCGGTCGCCAGCGCATAGACGAAGCCGGAGCAGGCGGCGCCCATGTCGTACGCGGCGATGGGACCCAGCCCCAGCCGGGCGGCGACCCGCGGCGCGGTGGCCGGGCAGGGGTGGTCGGGGGTGGTGGTGGCCAGGACCAGGACATCGACCGCGCCGGGTTCGGGCGCCAGGCCCGCCGACTTCAGCGCGCGGTGGCCCGCCTCCACCGCCAGGTCACCGGTGGCCTGCCCCGGAGTGGCCCAGCGGCGGGTGCGGATCCCGGTCCTGGTGGCGATCCACTCGTCGGAGGTGTCGAGGGTGCGGCTGAGGTCGTCGTTGGTCACCTGCCGGGGCGGCAGATGGGCGCCCAGCCCGATGAGCGCGGCGTGCTGCGTCATGTGAATCCCCTTCGAAGGGCGCGGTGTCGACTCGGGGGCCGCATGGGCGGCGGTCAGGGCAGCAGGTACGTGACGTTGCAGGCCAGCCGCATGCCGGCGAAGGTGCTGGTCAGTCGTCCGACGCGCCAGGTGCCGCGCTCGGTCACCAGCTTCACCGGCCGGCCGAGCACCACCCGCAGCCGGCCGTCGCCGTGCGCCGGCCCGTCGGCGGCCGTGGGCCGCTCGTCGAGGGCGATCGCGGTGGTACGCATCCAGAGCGTGTGGGAGGCGCTCCCTGCCCGCCCTCACGGACAGGGAGCGGACCGCGAACGGCGCGTCGGAGGGCAGGTCGCGGCTGTGCGCGACGAGCAGGCCGGCCAGGACGTTGGTGACGCGTTTGAAGCCCTCACCGAGGAATCGCTCGCGCCGGTCTCCCAGAATGTCGTCCACGGAGCCTGCGTACAGCTCCGGTGCTGTTTGCGCGATGAATTGCATAAGCGGGATCTCCCCCGTGCTGACGCATCTTCCGGTGACAAACAGTCCCGTATCGGCGTGGGGTGCGCCGGGCCCTCTGCGCCGACTGCGACTCAGGCTGAGATAACGTTATCTCTGGAACTCCACCGTAGCCGACCCCCCTTACCGGCGGCGAGGAAGAATCCACCGGGAGGCCGTTTCTGCCAATATATTGCTACCGCGGACCACCCGCGTTCCCGCCGTGTCCGAGTAGTACGGTGAACCGGTCCGCGTACGACCGAGACCCGGTATTCCGGCCGGTTCGCCCGAACCGCCCGGGACCGACCGAACCGAGGACTTTGCAGCGATGAAGATTGCCATATCCGGCACCTACTCCGCCGGTAAGACGTCGACCGTGACGGCCAGGGGCTCTGCGTGATCGCGGGTTGAGTGGGATCGCTCGGTGATGGGCCCTCATGTCCGCTTGGTGCTGGGCCGGATGCAGGTGCAGGCACGGGCTCGGTGATCATGTGAGTGTCGAGTTCACGTGACCACAGCCGAAGACCTGTGCCTGCCGTCTCACCTTCTCCCATGCCATCGGGCCCGGGGCAACCGGCCCGCACCGAAGCACCGCAGCCGCTGCCCGACGCGGTCTGCCTGGCCCGCTGCCGCGGCGAGCGGGCTGGCCGGTGCGAGGTCGCTGACCGCGGTCACCGAGTGGATCGCGGACGCGCCCCGCCGGGTCCTGACCACCCGACCACGCCGGCACCGTGCTCGGGCAACGCCGGATCGACGACAAGGGCAACGAGATCCCCGCCTTCATCCCGCTGCTGACCGGCATCGACCTCACGAACACGGTGATCACAGCGGATGCGGCCCACCCCCAGCCTGATCAACCGGACAGATCGACTACACGCAAAGCCCTTGACCTCCGAGGGCCCCGCAGAACCCCACAGTTGGCGTGATCTGCGTCACAGACGGGCGCGCTTGGCGTGCGCTGGGGAACGTGTCACTATTGCGGCGGACCTCCCCTGCCCAAAAGCTGGTCCACCTCGGGGAATTGAGCGCCGAGCCCTCCGCCCCGCACCGACAGGAGCGGATGCGCATCAGGCGTGTGGCGCTGCCCCATGTACGGCAACGGCCGAGTGCCTGCCTGCATACACCTGTATCCCCCCAGGCCGTCTGACCGCGAGGAAGCTCGCGTGACCGGCCGCGCGCGGACTCCTTTTCGCATGTCCTCAGTGACTGTCGCCCATGAGGCGGCGTCTTGCGGCCGGCAAGGTGCTGTCTCGGAGCTGGAGACCCCCTATGAAGATTTCCGTGTCCGGGACGTATTCCTCGGGCAAGACCTCGACGGTAATGGCGTTGTCGCACTACACCGGCATGCCGCGCTCGCTGGCCCGCACGATTCGGGAGATCATGCCGCAGGCACTGCCGGGGGTGAGGCTGGCGGACGTGACGCCGGCGCAGTTCCTCCAGTTGACCATGCGCCGCCATACCGGGCGTGCCGTGCAAGAGGCCCTGCTCGGGAACGACTTCATCTCTGATGGATCCTCCCTGCAGGAGTGGCTGTACGGGGAGGGGAGGCTGCGGTACGGCATGAACCCCAACGCCACCGCCGCGGGCGGGAGCGGCCTCGCGGCCACGACCGAGGAGGAGATGGTCTTCTTCGGCAGGGTCGTCGAGCAATACGGCCAGGTCTTCAAGCAGCACGTCAAGGCCACCTACGACGCGTATGTCCACCTGCGCCACGAGCTGCCGATCACGGCCGACGGGCACCGGCCGATGAACAACGAGTTCCGCACGACCATCGACACGATGCTGCTCGCCACGCTGGAGGAGCTCCAGATCCCGTACCACGTGGTCAGCGGCTCCATGGCGGAGCGGCTGGAGACCATCGCCGGGATCTTCGGGTGGACGCCCGTGATGGGCACGGCCGAGGCCATCGAGCTGGCCCGGCAGGAGTACGACCGTCAGGACTTCCGTATGGAGCACGAGCGGGCCGCGGCCCGCTCGTGAATCGCCCCTGCGCCCGTACGTGAACGGGTGCGGCCGCGCACCCTGAGAGGAGAACAATCAATGGTAGATACACCCAAAATGGCCATTGCCTACCACTCCGGCAACGGCCATACCGAGGTGCTCGCGCAGTCCGTCCAGGCCGGTGCCAAGAGTGCGGGCGCCGAGGTGTCCATGGTGACGGTCGAGGCCATGGACGATGCCAAGTGGGCGGTCCTGGACGAGGCCGACGCGATCGTCTTCGGGTCGCCCACCTACATGGGATCGGCGTCGGGGCAGTTCCACAGCTTCGCCCAGACGACCAACAAACGCTGGGGGCGGCAGGCGTGGAAGGACAAGCTGGGGTCGGGGTTCACGATCAGTGCCTGCAAGGCGGGCGACAAGGACACCACCCTGGGCTACTTCGCGACCCTGGGCGCCCAGCACGGGATGATCTGGGTCAGCCTGGGACTGCTGCCCGGCTGGCACCTCAGCCATGAGAGCGAGGACGACCTGAACCGCCTGGGCTACTTCAACGGTGCCGCCGGCACCCTGCTGGGCGACCTGCCCGCGGAGGACGTGCACAAGGCGGACATCGCCACGGCCGAGTACCTGGGCGGGCGCGTCACCCAGATGACGGCGATCCACCTGGCGGGGCGCGCCGCCCTGGCCGCCCGGTAAGCCCAAGTCCTATCTCACGTAAGAGAGTTGACATGACGACAGTGCAGCAGCGGACGGCCACCGGGGCGATCGTGGACTTGTTCTTCGAGAGGTTCGCGTCGGGCGATCTGCCCGGTCTGCTCAAGTTGTTCGCCGGCCGGGTGGACTTCCGGGTGGCGGGAAGCCCGGACGTGCCCTGGACGGGCACCCGCTCCACCAAAGAGGAGATCTCCGCGTTCTTCGAGGTCTTCCCCGAGGTGCTCACCGAGCCGCAGGGCTTTGTCCTGCATGCCCGCCTCATCGACGGGCAGCACGCGGTGGTCCTGGCCGAGTCCGCCTTCGGCGTCCTGGCCACCAAGAAGACCTTCACCCATGCCTATGCGCTGCACTTCACCGTCGTCGACGGAAAGATCACGCGCTACCACATGTACGAAGACAGCTACGCCATCGCCGAGGCATTCACCCCCCTGACGCGGTGAGCGCCGGCCACTCCCGCCGCCGAGCGCGCAGGAGTGGTTCTTCGACGGGAACAGGAGCGCTTGTGCCATCCCTGGAATTCGCGTCCATCGACGACTTCCTCGGCCCGCGCGACAGCCGATTCCTCGGCGAAGGATTCAAACGGGTCGAACACTCGCTGACCGATCTCACGATATCGCCGGGCGCCGCAGGCGCCGCGGGCATCGAGGCCATGGCCCATCTCGCCATGCCCGACGCCTGGTCCCGCAAAGGCGAGCACCAGCAGAAGCCCCATCTCAGCTCCATCGACGTCATGCTCTTCGCCGCCCAGCTCACCGGCCTGTACGCGGCTCATACGTACGCGCTCGGCCCCGGCGCCCGCTTCGAGGTGCGGTCCGTCGACATGAAGGCCGGTTCGAGCCCGGACGAGGAGGGCCTGGAGAAGTTCCCGGTGAACGGCCGGCTCGTCACCGCCGAGACCGGCGGCGAGACGTGGTCGACCACCCTGGACTGCCGCGTCGGCTCGCTGTCGGCACGGGTGCACACGGTGCACGGCGCGGGTCACCGCGCGAGCGGCACCCGCAGGACGTACCACCTGGCGCAGGAGCTGCCCGGCCCTTGGAACGACCGGCCCTACGGCGTCCCGTGCGGTGCGCGGCAGCAGTTGGTCACCGGGGTGAACGTCACGGGCGACGGCGAGGAGAGCCTTCAGGCGTCCGCTCGGGTCGCGCTGATCCCGGACGGGGCGGAGGCCGTCCGGGACGATGCGCGGGCCACCATGCTCGACGCCTTCCTCGTCGCCATGCAGCTCGGTCAGGTCCTGCTCTACACGCTGGACGGTCTCGACCGGGCCGACAGCAACAACCTCTGGATGCGGCGCGCCAGCATCACGGCCGGCACGAGCGCGCCGCCGGTCCCGGGCGACGACGCGGTGACGGCCCGGCTCAAGCAGGCCCGGGTGCTGCCCTCTGCGTCCGGCACCTGGCGGTCCGCCGAGCTGAGCGGCGCCCTGCACGGCATACGGGCCCGGGCGTCCGTCGTGCATCTACTCGGCTCATCGCCGGAGCACGGCGTTCGGGGAGGTGAGGGGCGATGAGCAGGCCCGCCGCCGTCCTCACCGGGCTGGGCGCCTATGTGCCGCCTCGGACGGTGCCCAACGAAGAACTCTCCCGCCGGATGGACACCAGTGACGAATGGATCGTCCAGCGCACCGGCATCAGCCAGCGGCACTGGGCCGATCCCGGCGTCGCCACCAGCGACCTCGCCGTCGAGGCGGGTCACCGGGCACTGAAGTCGGCGGTGTCCGGCGGCTTCGGCGACATCGACATGGTGGTCGTGGCCACCACGACCCCCGACCAGCAGTGCCCCGCCACCGCCCCGGACGTCGCCGCCAGGCTCGACCTCGGCACGGTCGCCGCCCTGGACGTGGCGGCCGGCTGCACGGGGTTCGTCTACGCGCTCGCCACCGCGTCCGCCGCCCTGGTGGCCGGGTACGCCGAGCGCGCCCTCGTCGTCGGTGCGGAGACCTTCCACCCCTTCCTCAACCCCGCCGACCGCGGCACGGCGGTGATCTTCGGCGACGGCGCCGGCGCCGTGACGCTGCGCCGCGGCACCAGCGACGAGGCCGGCGCGGTACAGACGGTGGACCTGGGCTCGGACGGCACTCTCAAGGACCTGGTCGGCATCCCGGGCAACGGCTCCCGGCCCCGCTCCACCCGTCCGATGCAGCCGGACGACCAGTACCTCTACATGCACGGCAAGGAGATCTTCGCGCACGCGGTCAACCGGATGGCACAGTCTTCGTCGGCCGTACTCGCCAAGGCCGGCTGGGACGTTGACGAAGTCGACCATGTGGTGGGCCACCAGGCGAACCTGCGCATCCTGCATGCGCTGGCCAGAGAGCTGGGCGTGGACAGGGAACGCCTGGTCTGCCATATCGACCAGGTGGGCAACACCTCGGCCGCCTCCATTCCGCTGGCGCTGGCGGATGCCGCCGCAAAGGGCCATTTCCAGCTCCATGACCGGCTGCTCCTGACCGCCTTCGGGGCCGGCCTGGCATGGGGTTCTGCCGCGATCACCTGGCCGGAGATCACCCTCGCCTGACCGTCGTCCTTTTGGAGAGGAAGCGCCATGACGAGCCACATTTCCGTTCAGCCGGAAGCCGTGCTCGACGTTCTCACGACCCACTTCGACGTTCCCGCCGGCACGGCAGCCGACACCGACTTCCAGAGCCTCGACCTGGATTCCCTGGTCCTGATCGAGCTGGCTGTGATCCTGACGAGAAAGTACGGCGTCGAGGTGGACGGCAAGGAACTGGCCGCCGCCGGGACCGCCGCCAAGGCCGCCGCACTGGTGTCCGAGAAGACCGCGCACAGCTAAGCCGTAAAAGGAGGACGCACATGTCCGCACAAGCCGACATCGAAACGGTCCACTCGGCCATCGAGAAGGCCGCCGGCCTGCTGAACCTGACCTGTTCGCCCGGCACGGTCCGGCCGATCCTGGAAGCGTTCGGGCCATTCGAGGGCGGGGTCATCTTCAGCGCGTCGGCCGGCGAGGGCCACGCGGGAGATCTCGACCTCACCATCCAGGTGCCCCGGGCGATAGACGATCCCTATACCCATGCGCTGACGCACGGATTCGTCCCGCACACCGACCATCCCGTCAGTACCCTGTTCTCCGACCTCAAGGAGCACGTCTCCGTCGACGAATGCCTCATCGACTTCGGGGTCATCGCCGGATTCAACAAGATCTACGTGCACTTCCCCCGTGACCTGCAGGGGGTGGCACAGCTCGCCGCCCTCCCCTCCATGCCGCGCGCGCTGGCCGACAACGCCGAATTCTTCGCCCGGCACGGCCTGGACAACGTCGCGATGCTCTCGATCGACTACCACAAGCGGACCATCAACCCGTTCTTCACGTTCCCGAACGGCCTTGAGGCCAAGACCATTTCGTCGCTCCTGCACGAGTTCGGGGTGCAGGAGCCGGACGAAGAACTGGTGGAATCCTCCCGCAAGATCTTCAGGGCCTACCCCACCCTCGGCTGGGAATCCTCGAAGATCGACCGCATCAGCTTCGCCCGCAGCCTGGACCTGCCGACCATCCGGCCCCGGGTGGCGCCGGAGATCGTGCGGTTCGTGACGGGCACGCCGTACACCTACGACGGCGAGCGGTTCAGCATCTCGATCGTCAAATGGTCGCCCGACGACACGTGGTTCAACGTCGGTTCCTACTTCCAGTTCGGCCCGCTCCAGCGGGCAGTACTGGGCAAGGTCCTCAGATGAATGCCGTGCCGTAGGCCGCGGTCACCGGTTGGGGGCGGGGTCGACAACCTCCTCGTCGGTGGCCGCCTCTGCTGCTTCGGCGAGCGGGTCGCGGGTTTCGGCGCTCACCTTTTCCAGCAGCGCCAGGATGGCCACGGCGGCGGCGATGAGTACGGCGGCACCGATGCGGAAGGCCAGTGCGTATCCGTCGGTCTGGGCCACTTGCGGGGACGTGCCGTCTTCGATGTGGTCGGTGACGTAGCGGAAGGCGATGGGGACCAGGGTGGCCAGGCCGAGGGCCGCGCCGGTCTGCTGCATGGCGGTCTGGACGCCGGAGGCCAGGCCGGAGTCCTGGCCGGTGACGCCGTGCAGTGCTCCGTTGATCAGGGCGGGGAAGGCGAGGCCGTTGAAGAAGCCGAACAGGATCAGACCGGGCATGAAGCCGCTGGTGAAGGTGGCGTCGGCGGCGAAGCCGGCGGCGGCGAGGAGGAGGGCCGCGGCACCGCCGAAGAAGGCGGTGGCCATCACCGCTTTCACGCCGATGCGGGGCATGAGCACGGTGGAGGCGCCCGCGCCGACGACCGCCATGATGGTCAGGGGGATGTAGGCGAGGCCCGTCTTCATCGGGGAGTAGTCGTGGACCTGCTGGACGTACAGGGTGAACAGGAACATGTAGGTGAAGAACGCCGCGAAGATGGCGACGCTGACCACGTTGGTGGTCACGCGGGTGCGGTTGGCGAAGAACCGCAGGGGGATCATCGGATCCGCGGTGCGGGCCTCCCAGACGACCATGAAAACCAGCAGGGCCAGGCCGCCGAGCAGCGGCAGTAGTACGTCGCCCGAGCCCCAGGAGTGTTCGGCGGCCTGGAGCAGGCCGAAGACCACTGCGGCCAGACCGCCGGTGGCGGAGAGCGCCCCGACCGTATCCAGGCGGCGGCTCTTGCCGGTCATGCGGCTCTCGGCCATCACGCGCGGCACCAGGATCAGCGCGATGACCGCGATGGGGATGTTCACGAAGAAGATCCAGCGCCAGTTGATCAGGTCGGTGACCGCGCCGCCGACGACCGAGCCGACCGCCCCGGCCACCGCCGACAGGCCGCCCCAGATGCCCAGGGCCTTCATCCGTTCGGTGCGGTCGGGGAAGAGCACGGGGATCAGGCCGAGTGCCGCGGGCCCGGCCAGGGCCTCGCCCAGGCCCTGGACGAAGCGGCTGGCGACGAGCATCCCGGAGTTGGCCGCGGCACCGCAGGCGGCCGAGGCCACGCCGAAGACCAGCACGCCGGCCATGAACATGCGCCGGCGGCCGAACAGGTCGGCCAGGCGCCCGCCCAGCAGCAGGAACCCGCCGGCCACCAGGACGTAGGCGTTGACCACCCAGGCCAGACCCTCGGGGGAGAAGTCCAGGCTGGACTGGATATCGGGGAGGGCGACATTCACAATCGTGATATCCATGACAAGCATGAACTGCATGGCCGCCACCACGGCCAGCGCCAGCCACCGCCGCGGATCCCCGCCGGCCGGCCCGCCGGCCCCGCCCGACCCGCCTCGTAAGTCTTTGTCCACGGAACTCATTGCCTTGCGTCTCCTCTGAGTGATCTGTTGCCGCTCACCGCGGCTGCGGGCCGGGCAGCGCGTCGACGACGTCCTGGAAGCGGCGTGGGTCGAAGTAGTCGTGGCACGCGCTTATCAGCCCGTCCCGGAAGCGGAAGAGGGCGATGTTCTCGCCGGCGTATGCCGAACCGCCGCGGAGCGTTGCGCGGACCTTGTACTGCACGCAGACCGTATCGGAGCCCACCGCCGGGTGCACACCCGTCAGCTCGGTCTCGGCCTTCTCGTACACCGCGAACAGCCGCCGGTAGGCCGCGGCGATCTCGCTCCTGCCCTCGATCAGGGACGCAAGCCCCTGCGGCGCGTACGGCATGGTGAGCGTCCCGTGCTCGTGCCACAGCTCGCCCCACGCCTGGAAGTCCCTCTCCTGCTCCTGCAACAGCTCGAAGAAGCGGCGCACCGCCCCGGCCCGGGCGGAGAAGACCGTCAGGAACGCGGCGGTGTCCACGTGCTCCGAGAACTCCGCGATCCGGCCCTCCTCAAGGCGGAAGAGCGAGGCCCCCCGGTTGCGGTAGGTGCCACCGGCGAGCAGATCGACCTCCATCGTCCAGGTGGCCAGCACCTTCTGCGGGTCCGCCATCGGCTCGGCGTCCCACGTCAGCCGCACCTCGCCGAACAACGCGAAGAACCCGCCAAGCCCGGCCACGATGACATCGCGCCCGGCAAACTCACCAGGCACACCGTCCGGGGTGGTCGGCACCCGGTACACCGCATCCGCCGTCCAGAGTTCCGCGAACGCGTCGATGTCCTTGGCCCGCAGGGCACGGTAGAAGTCATCCACGACACGAAGGCCGTGGCGGTGCTGCTCGGTCATGAGGCGATGTGCTCCTTACCGGTGGAGAATGGCGGGGTTTCCCGCGGTGCATCCCTGGTCCGCTGGCCCATGGCCAGGTAGAGCGGGTCCGGAGAGCCGTGAGGGTACGGCCGAGGACTTCGGGCGACGGCGGGCGCATTGATCCGTGCGCGGCATCAAGATACCGCCCGGCTACTCGCGTTCCGCTCAAGTGCCCCGTGGGTACCGAATCGAGTGAGAGCCGAGCCGCAGCGCATCCGCCGCACCATCAGCGAGGTCGTGCCCGACTCACGGGCGAGCGCGAGTGAAGGCACCGGCGTCCGAGCCCGCGTAGGCGCTATGCGGCAATCGCTACGGTCGCCTTGGCGAGGACCGGGGTGCGCGTGCGGCGGGTGTCGGTGAAGACCACCGCGCGGAGTATCGCGAAGCGGCCTATGCCCGCGAGGGCCGACGCGGAGAGGTAGACGGCCTGCTCGGCGGCGACCGAGGGGTTCGGCTGCGCCGCGTGGAGAGCCAGGAGGGCGACGGTGGTGAAGGCGTCGCACACGGCGACCGTCAGCGCCGACTGCAGGTGTACGCGCCAACCGCCGCGCCCCCTGCGGAACGACACCCGGCCGTGCAGCTCGGTGGCCAGCACCGTCGAGACCACGGTGATCAGCGCGTTGGCGACCACCATCGGCATGGCCCCGTCGAGCAGCACGAGCGCAGCGCTGGAGACCTGGGCGGAGAAGCACGGCGCGGCGGTGATCGAGGCGCTCGACGGGCACGGGCCACTCGACGGGGCCGGGGCACTCGACGGGGCCGGCGGTTCCGGCGACGCCCCCGGGGCCGGCGAAGCCACGGTCCGCCGCTCCGCCTGACCCCCGCTCCCCTGCTCTGCCGGCGCTCCTCCCTCAGCCCTCGGGCGCCCTTCCCGCCGCCCCCGCCGCCCTGTTCGCGGCGGGCGGCGGCTGCTGCCGTTCGCTGCACGACTCTTGAGCTGTCCGACCCGTCGATCTAGGATTTTCGACAAGTCCTGATTGAAACGTTTCAATCATCGGGCGCCGGACACGCCATCCTCAAGCAAGGGACGTGCGATGAGCCACGAGCGCGAGACGAACAACGGAAGTGCATGGAACCGGCGGGCCTTTCTGCGCACCTCCGCCGCCG